>NZ_JBUDHV010000035.1:76533-79478 GCF_054956795.1 Streptomyces sp. SYSU D01066-1
CCGGCCGGGACCGGGCCGCCGCCCGGGCGGGCACCTAGGAGAACGTGCGGGCGGGGCGCCCACCGACGGGGGCCCGCCCCTCACCGCTGTCCGCTGCTCAGCTCTCCGCCCCCCGGCCCCTCGGCCCGCGCAGGGCGGGACGGGCCGACGAGATCCGGTGCCGCACAGCGGCCCAGCGGGCCGACGCCGCCCAGCCCACCCGCACGGCCGAGCGCGGGGCGAACCGGGCGCGCAGCCGCGCCGCCCGGCCGGCCGAGGCCCCCAGCCCGGCCGCCACCAGGTACACGTCCTGCGCCAGTCCCGTGACCGGACGCGGACGGGGAGCGTAGAGGACCTGCTCCACGGCGTCCGCCACCCGGTGCACGGCCGCGGCCGCCGTCGGATCGAGCTCCCCGAGCCGGACGACACGGGCCGCCGCCCTGCGCGGGGTCTGCGACTCGTCCGGCGCGACGCCGTAGTCCCACGCCGTGTCCGTCAGCTCCCGCCAGGCCGCCAGGGCGCGGGCCGCCGCGTCCGCCGCGCCGCGGCCGCGCGCCCCGAGCCGCAGCGCCCGCTGACGGGTCCGCCACAGCAGCGGGCAGAGGGGTGCCACCACGACCAGCAGTCCGGCCAGCGCCCAGGCCAGCCGGACGTACCACTTCGGGCCGTCGTCGTGCGTGGCGAGCGCGGCCTGCGGGGACTCGCTCGCGCAGGCGTCCAGCTTCTTGGCCTGGGCCGTGCAGCTCTCGCTCGCCGACGCGGCGGCGGACGGTTCCTCCGAGACCTCCTGGGACGGGCGGGCGGTGTCCGGCAGCGTGGTGCCCGGCGAGTCCGGCACGGTGTACGACGGTATCGAGCCGCGGTTCGGGGTCGGCTCGAAGCGGGTCCAGCCGACGCCCTCGAAGTACAGCTCCGGCCAGGCGTGCGCGTCCCGCAGACCCACCGACACCGTCCCGTCCGCCTGCGGGGAACCCGGCGCGAAACCGACCGCTACCCGGGCCGGTATGCCCAGGGAGCGGGCCATCGCCGCCATGGCGAACGAGAAGTGCACACAGAAGCCCTGCTTGTCCCGCAGGAAGCGGGCGATCGCCTGGGAACCGCTGCCGACCTGCACGTGGGTGTCGTACTCGAAACCGCCGGTGATCGCGAAGTACTCCTGGAGCCTGACGGCCCGGTCATAGGCGTCGGTGGCGCCCGCGGTGACCTCCCGGGCGAGTTCGGACACGACGCCCGGCAGCGAGTCGGGCAGCTCGGTGTACTCGCGTTCCATCGCCGCCGAGGGCTTTGGCGCGGTGGCCAGCTGCTCCGCCGTCGGCCGCACCTCCAGGCTTTTGACGTCGTACGTCAGACCCCGGGTGCTCTGGCCGTGGTCGCCGACCAGGGTCATGCCGACCGGTTCGTACCGCCAGGCGCCGCTGACCAGCACGCCGCTCGGCGGGTAGGGCATCGGCAGCCAGTCCTGGGCGTACCAGTCCGCCGCCGAGATCGTGGTCCGCGTCTCCCTGCGCTCGACGTCGGGGCCGAGTCCGGGAGGCGTGGGGAAGGCGCCGTCCGGAACGGAGGTGATCTGCCGCCTGGAGGGCTTCCAGGTGGTGCCGTCGAAGTCGTCCAGGGAGACGACCCGCAGGTAGAGGTCCGAGATGTCGCTCGACTCGGTGCGGACGGTCAGGACCTGGCGGTCCTCGTCCACGTTCAGGCTGTCGCGCAGGGAGACCAGCGGGTTCACCGCCGAGATGGTGCCGCCGCCTCCGTCACCGGAGCCCACCCCCGCGCCGGTGCCGTCCAGCAGGCCGCCGTCCATCGCGGGCAGGCCGAGCGGCACCACCAGGGCGACGCCCAGCGCGACCACGCCGATCCGCCGGCCGGCGCGGACCGGAGCGAGGGCACGGGCCGGCCCGGCGCCCGGGGCGCGGGGGGCACCGCCGAAGACCCGGCCCCACTGGGAGAGCCGCTCGCGGCCCTCGGCCAGCAGCAGCATCAGATAGCCGGCCGCCGCGACCAGGAACCACAGCCAGTCGGTGCCGCCGTCCGACAGCCCCGCGGCCACCGAGTACAGCGCCAGCAGCGGCAGACCGGCCGGAGCCGCGCTGCGGAAGGTCACCGCGAGGGTGTCCACCAGCAGGCCGATCACCAGCACGCCGCCGACCAGCATCAGCCGGATGCCGTCGGACTCCAGCGGCGCGGGGATCGCGTACCGCGCGATGTCCTCGCCGCCCTGCCGCAGCAACGCGGCGAAGTGCCGGAAGGTGTCCGGGCCGGGGACCAGGCCGGCGAAGGACTGCTCGCGGGCGAAGGCCAGCGTCAGCAACAGCAGCGCCGCCAGGGCCTGTGCCGCGACGGTCAGCCACCGGGCCGACGGCACCCGGCGGACCGCCGCGCCCACCCCCGACTGGATCGCCAGCAGCAACGCGGCCTGCACGATCCAGACGGCCGGATCGACCAGCGGCAGCAACGCGCACGACGCCGTCAGCGTGGCCGCCCACGCGCACAACACCATCCGTGCCCGCCCGCTCATCGGACACCCTCCCGTCCGGTCACCGCGGCCGGGCGCGGGTACGGGGGGCCCGCCGATCCGGACGGTCTCGCCCCCGCGGGCCGGTCAGGTCTCAGGTCTGCTGTCCGCGCGGGCCGGTCAGGTCTCAGGTCTGCTGTCCGCGCGGGCCGGTCAGGTCTCAGGTCCGCTGTTCCCGCGCGCCGGTCAGGCCTCAGGCCCGCCGCCCGCGCCCGCCCGGCCTGCGCCGGCCGTACCCGCCCGCCGGCCGTCGTGACCGGCGCGACCCGCGTCCGCCCGTTCCTCACAAGCCCTCCCCGCCGCTCGCCGGCGTGAGGCCGGAGCGTTCCTGTTCCGCCCGGCGCCACCGTTCCTTCAGCGACGCCCCGCGTTCCACACTCACGGCCGTCCAGCCGGACTCGCGCAGCATCCGCAGCCGCTCCTCGTGGTGGCCCGAGGGGCCGGGGGCGTCCGC
>NZ_JBUDHV010000036.1:0-79293 GCF_054956795.1 Streptomyces sp. SYSU D01066-1
CCGGCGACGACGAAGAAGCCGAACGACGTGATCAGGTAGAGATGGCCGATCTTCTTGTGGTCGGTGGTCGTCAGCCAGGACACGATCACCCGGCCCCGGGAGACCGCCGCCCGCGCCGGAGCGATCGGTTCCGTCTGTGTCGCCATCAGCTTCCTCGGGTCGGACCCATCAGTACCCCTGCGGTATTCCGTCGACGCGTCGGACGTCCACGCACGAGGGGCCGGATGGCTGATCGTTTTCTCTCCGCCGGGTGTGTCCCGGCCCCCGCCGGGTCCCCGCACCGGCCCGGCCCCCGGGCGCCGTTCACCCGAATGGCCTGTGCTCAGTGGGGTGGCACCAGGACTCGGTGTCTCCTGGAGAGTGACAGCGGCGTCCAACCTGGGAGGCCGAAATGTACGAGATGTGCGTAGGCCCGGAAAAGCCGGGCGGAGCCCTGGTGTGGCATGTGATGGCCAAACAGGCCGCGGCGACGTTGTGCGGGCAGGAGCTCCGTCGACGTATCGCGGCCACCGACGGCGAGCGGGCACGGCACTGCCCGGACTGCATGGCCTCGTTCGAGAAACTCATGGCCACCACGCCGTGCTGACCCGCCGTCGGTCACGGCGCCCGGCCCGCGGGGTCATGTGCCCGGTGATTCCCGCGTGTCCAGGATGCCCACACCGTTCGTGAGCCGGCCCCGTCGCACACCCGCGGCGGGGCCGGCGCACGCCCGCACAGCCGGCCGGTGGCGGACCACCCGGACGGTGGAGCGTGCCTTCTCGCGGGCCGGGAAGCCGCAGACCGTACCCGGGCGTACGTCCTCCCGCGCCCGGGTACGGCGGTGGGACGCGGCCGGCGTCCCCGAGTCGGCCGCGTCCCGCGCGCGGGGACGGCTTCGGCGCACCGGGCGCCGGCCCGCGCGACCGGGCGTCATCCCCGATGGTGGCCGCCGCGGCAGGTGACGGTGGGGGCGTGCCGGCCCCGGACCGCCGGGCGGGGAGGCGACCGTGGGCCCGCGGCGCAGGAGGCGCGCGACGTCGAGACGCTGTCGGCGCTCGGGCTGGTGCCGCTGTTCCGCCGGGGCCTCGGGTCCCGCCTCGACGGCCTCAGGAGCGGCCTCAGGAGCGGCGGCAGGGGGCTGCTGTCCGGGGGTGCCGTCCGCCTGGTGCCGAACGTCGGGGCCGGCCCGGGCTTCGGCCTCGCCCGGGGCCCGCGGACCGCCGCCGCGCACATGGCCGGCCGCTCCGGTCACTCCGGGCGGGATGGGTGGGACGGCAGGGGCACCGGGGCCGCCGACCGCGTCGGCGCCGTCGGCGGTACCGCGACGGAGGCGCCCGCCGGCCCGCTGCCCGCGGAGGCCGATCGGTGGACGGGCCCGGCGGCGGTCCCCGGGACCGGTCCGATCGGGTCAGGAGCGTTATCCGGCCGGATCGCCTGCGGTCCCGTGCCGTGTCCGGCCGGACCGCCGTACGGTTCCCGCGCCGGTGGGACAATCTGCCCGCAGGATGGGCGGTCGGCGTCCGATCGCCGCCGCCCGGGACCGGAAGGAGCCGTCAGATGGTCGAGTGGGTGCCGTTGGGCCGTGGTGCGCGGCCCGTTCCCCAGCCGATGGCGGCTCCGCTGGTATGGACCGGGGCCTTCGGCGGCGCGCTGGTGCTGGTGGCCCTCCTCAACAGCGTCGTCGGCCCCGGCCGTCCGGGGCTCGCCCTGCCGGTACTGTCCCTGCTCGCCGCCGTGCTGGGACTGTGCGCCCGGTTCACCGCCGCCCCCGGCACGGCCGTGCTGTGCTGGCTGTCCCTGAACGGTTTCGCCGTTCCGCCCGCCGGCACCCTCACCTGGGCCGGTGCCCGGGACGCGGGCTGGCTGGCCTGCCTGTTCGCCGCGGCCCTCGGCGGCACGGCCCTGGCCCGGATACTCCACGCCCGCGCCGCCTACCGCAGACTGACGACGGCGGGCGGGTATGAGACGCGGGGGACCGGCTGGGGCGCGGGGGCCGACTGAACGGGCCGGCCGCTCGTGCCCCTGCCTCCGCGCCGGGGATCACCGGCCGCTTTCGCCGTACCTCGCCGCTCACGACGGCGCCTCGGCCGCCGGTCCGGTCGCCCCCGGCCCGGCGGCCGGCCCGTGGCCCCGTGCCGGCGATGTCCGCGGCCGGCGGTTCACCGGACTTCCCGACGTGAGGGTCGGAACAGTCTCCCGGCCCCGGCCCCGGCCGCGTCCCGGCCGGCCCTCCCGGGGGCGGCGCAAGCCGCCGCCCCCGGAAGGGGACCCGCCCGCCGGTGGCGGACCCCCGGTGCGCCGGGCCGGTCAGGCCGTGTGCAGGGTCAGCCCGTAGCGGTTGAGGATCTCGTTGACCGGCTGGAACCAGGTCTCGCCGCCGCTGGTGCAGTTGCCCCAGCCACCGGAGGTGACTCCTTGGGCCTGGTCGCCGCTGATGAAGGAGCCGCCCGAGTCCCCGCCCTCGGCGCAGACACTGGTCTTCGTCATCTGCTGGACGGCGCCCTGGCTGTAGTTGACCGTCTCGTTCTTGGCCAGCACGGTGCCGCAGTGCCAGTGCGTGGTCGAGCCGGAACGGCAGATCGACGCGCCGACCGGGGCCTCCGCCGAACCGCGCACCAACTGGTCGGAGACGGTGCCCCAGCCGAGCACGACCGGCACCGTCCACCAGCCGCTGCCCACGCTCACCCAGGCGTAGTCGTTGCCCGGGAACGACGAGCCCTGGAACGTACCGACGTACGAGCCGTCCCAGCCGCTCACCCCCGCTCCCGTCCCACCGCAGTGACCGGCCGTCACGAACCCGCCGTGCACCGAGAAACCGATGGAGCAGCGGACGTTGCCCGTGTAGTACGGGTCACCGCCGACCGTGCCGGCGGCGAAGGTGGACGGCGCGTCGGGCACCGTGCGCACGGTCACCGGGCCCGCCGCACGGGCCCGGTCCAGGAAGCGCTGGACATCGTTGTCGGCGCGCTCGTCCTCGACAACCTCGACGACCACGGAGTTGGCGGCCGGGTCGACGTGCCAGCCAGCGACGCCCGACGGCGCGGAGAACCCGTCGATCCTGGTCTTCGCGGCGTCGAGCGCACGAGCACTGTGCGCGACGGCGCGCACCCGGGCGCCGGTGGCCTCCACGGCCCCTACCGTCGCGGAGGAGGCGTCGGTGGTGACGGCCACGGTCAGCCGTCCGGTGCCGGCGTCGAACCACGATCCGCCGAAGGCGCCGCCGGCCGCCCGGCGGGCGACCGGCTCCAGGGCGGTGGCCCGTTCCTCGGCCGCCAGGCGCTCCTCGGCCTGCGCCCGGGTGAGGCCGAACTCCTCCCGCATGGCCTGGAGGAGACCGGCGGAGGCCGGTGCCCCGTCGCTCGCCGAGGCCGGCAGGGAGCCGGCCGCGGTCCAACTGCCGAGCATGAGCAGGACGGCCAGCCCGACGTGCTTGAGTCTGCTGCGTCTCACGGGAGTTGCCCTTCGTCGTTCCAGCAAGTGGGGGTGGAACAACCGCTGTCGGAGAGCGCTCTCACAAGGGGTTGGGCAGAGCTTAGCCAGACCGATGCCGTCAGGTCCATGCCAATGCGGGAGTCGGTGGAACGGTGTGCCGGCAGCGCGGGTGGCGGCCTCCCCCCCGACTGTTTCCCGCGTCACCGGCCCGGCCGCCCCGCGTCACCGGCCCGGCCGCCCCGCGTCACCGGCCCGGCTGCCCCGCGTCACCGGCCCGGTTGCCCCGCATCTCCGGCTCTGCCGGCCCGGCTGCCTCACCCCGCCGGGCCAACTGTCCCGTTCCCGCTGGCCACCGGCCGCTGCCGGTGGCGTCCCGCCGGGTGGTGCAGCCGATCAAGGCGCCGGAACCGCAGACCGGGGGCGACTCGCCTGATCCTCACTCCCGACGACCGCTTGCCGCACGTCCACCGCGCATGGCGTGGGCCGACGGCCATCTGGCCGACCGGCCCGCGGGGCTCCCCGACGATTCCGAGGCAGCCCGGCAGTCGCCTCCGGACACAACACCCGCACGGAAAACGTGAGCACTTCCTCCCCCATCGTCCTCTCCTCGCTCATCTGAGCACCCTCCTGGCGTTTGCTCCCCATCTGCTCACGTCATCCGGCGGTGGGTACACGACTCCGACGGCCGCCGTGGGAGTGAACCCGAGACAACGTCCCGTGCGACTTGTCCCGGCAAGGCGCCTCCTTGACCGTTGAGTTCACAGGGAACACCAGGGTTTCAGTGCTCGATCCCCTGCACCACGGAGCGGGACGCGACCCGCTGCCCCGCGCCTCCGGCCTCCTGGCCCGGCCTGGCCGCCCCGCCCGCCTCGCCCCGCCCCCGCTGCCCCGCGGCGCACGCTCAGGGACGCCCGCCCCGGTACAGATCGCGTTCCACGAGGATCAGCGAGCGCTCGCGCACACAGTCGCCGTGCACGACCACCTCGCAGGGACCCAGGCCGTCGATGGCGGACTGCACGGCCGCCAGCGCCTCGTCGAACCGCCGCAGCCGGCGCAGCGCCGACGCCTTGCGCAGCAGGGCCTCGGCCCCCAGACCCTGCGCGAACGCCGGAGCGCGCAGCAACTCCAGTACCCTGTGCGGCTGTTCGGGAAGGTCCTCACCGAGCCAGAGGCCGTGCAGCAGGGCGTGCACGACCTTCTCGTCGTGGCCCGCGCGGGCCAGTACGGTCTCCAGCAGCGGGAGACCGGCCGCCCGGGACCGCCCGAGCAGGGCGAAGGCGCGCATGGCGGCGCTGTACGGGTCGAGGCCGTCACCGTCGCCGTGGCCCGGCGCGGCGGCGAAGAACTCCTCGATGTCGCCGCACCGGAAGTCGTAGCGCAGGGTCGTCAGGAAGCAGTGCCACAGGGCCCGGCCGAACGGCGTGCCGGGATCGGTGCCCGCCACGTGACGGCCGGTGAGGAAGACCAGGGCGCTGCGGCCCTCGGTGCGGGCCCGCCAGGCCAGGTCGCCCGTCAGCCGCGCCGACTCCTCCCAGCCGGCCCCGGCCAGCGCCAGCCAGCGGGCCGCCTCCCGTGTCCAGTCGCGTCCCGAGTCGATCTCCTCGGCCACCCGGGTCCGTACCATCACCCAGCCCCGGTCGCGCCCGGCCGGGCCGCCCTCGGTCAGCGCGTGCGTCACGGCGTCGGCCGCCCGGGGCAGCCGCCACAGACCGCGCGCGGTGTGCTCGGCGACCGGCGTCCACCGCGGGGGCAGCCCGTCGACCGCCTCGACCGCCTGCCGCAGACCGGGGTCCCGCGCCCCGTCCGTCGCGTTCATCGAAGGAAGCCTCCTGGTGACGGTGGTGGTCGGTGGTCCATCTCTCCCGTGCGCGCGCCGCCGCGTAACGCCGCGGGGAGGTCAGGTCCCACGCCCGGTGGCCGCCGCGACGGCCTGCCGCGGGCCCGGATCGCGGGGAGCCCGGTTGACGGAGCGCGGAACGGGCACTCAGTGCGCGGCGCGAACGCGCCGCCGGTTGCGCACAGGAGCGGACAGGGGAGAAGCGCGTGGCAGTTCGTCATCGACTGATCCAGGCGAGCCCGAGGTCGGTGTGGGCGGTGCTCGCCGATCCCGACAGCTACGTCGAGTGGGTGGTGGGTCCCTCCCGGGTGGACCCCCGGCGGGGGCGGTGGCCCGAGGTCGGCGCAGCCATCCACTACGAGGTGCGCCTGGGGCCCGCACGGCTGGCCAACGAGACGGTCGTCCGCCGCTGCGAGGAAGGCGCCCTGCTGGAGCTGGAGGCCAAGGCGGGGCGGCTCGGCACGGCCCGTATCGCCGTGGAACTGCGGCCGTGGGGCGAGGACTGCCTGGTCATCCTCGACGAGCATCCGCTGCGCGGGCCGGGCGGGGCGTTCCACAACACCGGAGTGGAACTGATCATCCAGCTGCGCCACCGCGCCATGCTGGCCAGGCTGGCGGACCTGTGCGAGGCGCGGGACGGAGCGGACGGCGGGCGCCGCCGGAGCGCCCCGGTCCGGTGCGGGGCCGTCCGGACCGAGCCCGGAGCGGGCCGTGCCTGACGCCGTGGTGATCGGTGCCGGACCCAACGGGCTGGTCGCGGCCAACCTGCTGGCCGACGCCGGCTGGAGCGTGGAGGTCCTGGAGGAACAGCCGGAACCGGGCGGCGCGGTACGCCACGACAGCGGGGTCGCCCCCGGATTCGTCAGCGACCTGTGCAGCTCCTTCTACCCGCTGGCCGCCGCGTCGCCGCTGCTGGCCGGGCTGCGGCTGCGGGACCACGGGCTGCGCTGGAGCCACGCGCCCCACGTCCTGGCCCATCCGCTGAGCGACGGGACCTGCGCGGTCCTCGACCGCGACGCCGGCACCACCGCGGCCTCCGTCGACGCCTTCGCACCCGGCGACGGAGCGGCCTGGCACCGGCTGTACGAGGTCTGGGAACGGCACCGGACGGACATCCTGGACGCCCTGTTCACCCCTTTCCCGCCGGTACGGGCCACCGCCCGGCTCGCCCTGCGGCTGCGCGCCGGGGGCGCCCTTCGGCTGGCGCGCACCCTGGTGCTGCCGGTGCGCCGCCTGGGGGAGGAGGAGTTCCGGGGCGAGGGCGGCAAGCTGCTCCTGGCCGGCAACGCCCTGCACGCCGACCTGTCCCCGGAGGCCGCCGGCAGCGGGGGCTTCGGCTGGCTGATGTCCATGCTCGGACAGACCTACGGATTCCCGGTCCCGGTCGGCGGCTCCGGCGCCCTGACCGAGGCGCTCGTGCGCCGGCTGCGAGCCCGGGGCGGCAGTCTGCGCTGCGGCCGGCGCGTCGACCGGGTGCTGGTCCGCGACCGCCGCGCCGTCGGGGTGGTGACCGCCGACGGCGAGACGGTCGCCGCACGGCGTGCCGTGCTCGCGGACGTGTCCGTGCCCGACCTGTACGGCACGCTCGTCGACCCGGCCGATCTGCCCGCCCAGATCCTGGACGACCTGCGGCGCTTCCAGTGGGACTTCGCCACCTTCAAGGTCGACTGGGCGCTGGACGGCGCCGTGCCCTGGCGGTCCGAGGCGGCGGCACGGGCCGGGACCGTCCACCTGGCCGACGGACTCGACGAACTGACCCGGTTCATGGCCCAGATCTCCCAGCGGCAGGTGCCCGACCGGCCCTTCTGCCTGTTCGGGCAGATGACGACCGCCGACCCGTCCCGCTCACCGAGCGGCACCGAGTCGGCCTGGGCGTACACGCACGTCCCGCACGACATCCGGGGCGACGCCGGCGACGAGGGGCTCACCGGCGGCTGGGACGCCAGGGACCAGGAGGTCATGGCCGACCGGGTGGAACGCCAGGTGGAGCGGTTCGCCCCCGGCTTCCGCGCCCTGATCCGGGCCCGGCGCGTCCTGGCCCCGCCCACCCTCCAGGCACTGGACCGCAACCTGTACGGCGGCGCCGTCAACGGCGGCACCACCGCGCTCCACCAGCAACTGTTCTTCCGCCCGCTGCCGGGCGCCGGACGCCCGGAGACACCGGTGGCCGGCCTCTACCTGGCCTCCGCCGGCGCCCACCCGGGCGGCGGCGTCCACGGCGTGCCCGGAGCCAACGCGGCCCGCGCGGCCCTGCGCCGGCACCGGGGCGCGGGCCTGGAGCGTGTGCAACGTGCGCTGGCCCGGCGAGACCGGGCCGGCGACCGGCGTCCCGTCCGGTAGCGGACTTCGGTCCGCGTCCGGCAGCGGGTGCGCCGTGACCGGTCGCGCGGTGCCCCGCGCGCCCGGGGGCCGGGGCACGGCGGCCGCGTCCGCGCCGGGCGGTGCCGATGCCCGCGCGGACGCGGCCGGTTCCCCGGCCGACGGCTGAACGAGGAGGACGACGTCATGCAGACCTTCCTTCCCCACCCCGGCTTCTGCGCCTCCGCTCTCACCCTGGACCGCCGCCGGCTCGGCAAGCAGCGGGTCGAGGCGCTCCAGGTGCTGCGGGGGCTGACCGTGCCCGGCTACGGCTGGCGCCGGCACCCCGCGGTGAGGATGTGGGCGGGATACGAGGAGGCCCTGGTCCGCTACGGCCTGGAGATCTGCCGGGTCTGGCGCGAGCAGGGGCACCAGGACAGCTGCGCCGCCTCGCTGGTCGCCGGACTGGCCGCGGTGCGCCCCGGCGCCCCGGTGCGCGACCAGGCGGAACTGGCGGACGCCGGTGAACTGCCGCCCTGGCTCGGCGACGAGCCGTTCCACCGCAGCCACCGCTCCGCGCTGGTGCGCAAGGACCCGGAGGCCTACGGCGCCCTGTTCCCGGACGTGCCGGACGACCTGCCGTACGTCTGGCCGGACTCCGACCGCGAGGGCCTTCTATAGGCTGACCGCGTGGCCAGTGCGCAGGACCGGGACAGCCGGGGACGACAGCGGGGGACGGACGGCCCGGCGGGAGAGACGGCCGGCGGGACCGACCTGCGGACCTTCGCCGTCCGGCTGCGCCGGATGAACGGCGAGATCAACCGCCTGGTGCACGGGTTCGCCGCCGACCAGGGGCTGCATCCGACGGACGTCCAGGCGCTCGCGGCGATCCTCGACGCCGAGGAGCCGATGACCCCGGGGCGGCTGCGCGAACACCTCGGCCTGACCTCCGGCGCCGTGACCGCCTGCGTCGACCGGCTGGAGCGCGCGGGCCACATCCGCCGGGTCCGGGAGAGCGCCGACCGCAGGGTCGTCCACCTCCACTACGCCGCCGACGCGATGGCCGCGGCCCGCTCCTGGTTCCGGCCGCTCGCCCAGGCGACCGACGCCGCCCGCGACCGGTTCACCGAGGCCGAACTGTCGGTGGTGGCGCGCTTCCTCGCCGCCCTGAACGAGGAGATGGCCGGCCTCGAAGCCGCCCGCCACTGAAATCCCCCGTCCGGGCGCGTCCGGCGGCCGGGCGGCCGGGGAAGAACCAGGTGTCGTCCACGGCCATCCGGCAACCATCTTGATGATTGAGATTGTTTTTCATTGAGATACCGTAGGTCACCTCGGAAATCCCCTCGGGAGAGACATGCCTGTCACCTCGCGCCGGACCCGCTCGGTCCGGTGGCTGCTGCCCGCCCTGCTGCTGATCGCCTGGCTGGGCGCCGGCGCGACCACCGGCCCGTTCGCCGGGCGCCTCGGCGAGGTCGCCACCAACGACCAGGCCGCGTTCCTGCCGCGCAGCGCCGAGTCCACCGAGGTGATCGACGAGCAGAAGGCGTTCCGGCAGGACGAGGCGCTGCCCGCGATCGTCGTGTGGACCGTCGACGACGGTGGCGAGGTGGGCGGCAGGCGGGCCGCGGCCACCGAGGCGCTCGCCTCGCTCGCGAACGCCCCCGGGGTGACCGGGCGGGTGTCGCCCGCCGTCGTCTCCGAGGACGGCGAGGCCCTGGAGGGAGTCGTCCAGTTGCAGCCCGACCTCGGCGACGGGCTCGCCGACGCCCTCGACCGGGTCCGGGGCGCCGCCGGGAAGGTCCCCGGCACCCAGGTCGGCATCGCCGGGCCCGCCGCCAGCCAGGCCGACCTGTCCGACGCCTTCGCGGGCATCGACGGCATGCTGCTGATCGTGGCGCTGGTGACCGTCCTGGTCATCCTGCTGCTGGTCTACCGCGGCGTGCTGCTGCCCTTCGTCGTCATCCTCGGCGCCGTCTTCGCCCTCGGCCTGGCCTGCGCGGTCGTCTACGTCCTGGCCGACCACGACGTGGTCCGGGTCGACGGCCAGGTCCAGGGCATCCTGTCCATCCTGGTGATCGGCGCCGCCACCGACTACGCCCTGCTGCTGACCGCCCGCTACCGCGAGGAACTGGCCCGGTGCGAGGACCGTTTCGCCGCGATGCGCGCCGCCCTGCGGCAGTCCTGGGGCGCGATCGTCGCCAGCGCCGCCACCGTCGCGCTCGCCCTGCTCGCCCTGCTGCTGAGCGACCTGACCAACAACCGCGCCCTCGGCCCGGTCGGCGCCATCGGCGTCGGCTGCGCCGTCCTGACCACCCTCACCTTCCTGCCCGCCGTCCTCGTCCTGCTGGGCCGCGCCGCCTACTGGCCGGCCAAGCCGCGCCCGGCCGATGAACGGCGGGGCGTGTGGCACCGGGCCGCCGGCCTGGTGGACCGGGCGCCGCGCAAGGTCTGGGCCGTCTCCCTGGTCTGCCTGCTGGCCGCCGCCGCCTTCGCACCGGCCCTCGACTCCAAGGGCGTACCGCTGGACGAGACCTTCGTCGGCGAGGCGCGGTCCGTCCAGGCCCAGCGCACCCTGGGCGAGCACTTCCCCGGCGGCTCCGGCAACCCCGCGGTCGTCATCGCGGACGCCGGCCGCGCGGACCGCGTGGTCGCGGTGGCCGAAGACACCGAAGGCGTCGCCTCGGCGGCCCCCGTCACCGCGTCCGGCCGGCCCGGCGGGGGCGAGCCGCTGACCGTCGGCGGGCGGGTCCGGGTCGACGTCACCCTGAGCGCCGCCGCCGACAGCGACGCGGCCAGGGACACCGTCGCCCGGCTGCGCGCCGCCCTGCACGCGGTGCCCGGCGCCGACGCCAAGGTCGGCGGCTACACCGCCCAGCGGTACGACACCCTGCGCACCGCCGAGCGGGACCGCGCGCTCATCGTCCCCGTCGTCCTCGCCATCATCCTCGTCATCCTCGTGGCACTGCTGCGCTCACTGCTGCTGCCGGCCCTGCTGGTGCTCACCGTGGCGCTGAACTTCCTCGCCACCCTCGGTGTCTCGGCCCTCGTCTTCCCGCACGTCCTCGGCTTCACCGGCACGGACCCGTCGGTCCCGCTGTACGGCTTCGTGTTCCTGGTCGCCCTCGGCGTGGACTACAACATCTTCCTGATGTCGCGGGTCCGCGAGGAGTCCCTGCGGCACGGGGTGCGCCAGGGCGTCCTGCGCGGTCTGGTCACCACCGGCGGGGTGATCACCTCCGCCGGCGTGGTGCTCGCCGCGACCTTCGCGGCGCTCGGGGTGATCCCGCTGGCCTTCCTGGTGCAGATCGCCTTCATCGTCGCCTTCGGTGTGCTGCTCGACACCCTGGTCGTCCGGTCCCTGCTGGTGCCGGCGCTCGCCCGGGACATCGGCCGGCGGGTGTGGTGGCCGGGACGGCTCGGCCGGCGGTGAGGCCCAGCGGGGCGCGGAGCGCTCCTCGGTGAAGTCGTACAGCTCCTCGGAGGTGGTGATCGGCTCCTGCCGCTCGGTGCGGGAGCCGGCCACCGGCCGCGAACCGTGCAGCGGCACCGCTTGCGGCATCCTCGTCCGGCCCGGCGGTCCCGACCGGGCGTCGGGCTCGGGGCCCCTCACGCTGCGGCCTTTTTCCTGGTTCTCGCCTGCGCGAACTCCGTGCCGCGCTGATCGTCCGGCGCACGCCGTGGCCGCTGCCCGGGTCCGCGCCGGCTCACACCGCGGCAGCGGACGCGGGCGGGAACGCGGCGGACGGCCCGGGCGCGACGGGGCCGGTGCCGGGGCCGCAGGCCGGATGGACGGACGGCACGGACCGCAACGAGCGGCGCGGGCCCGGTGGTGGCGCCGCGTCAGGCGGACGGCCGCGGTGGGGTGATGGCCCGGTCCGGCGGCCGGATCGCTCGGGTGGCGGTACGGCCCCCGGCCGTCCGACGGGCCGACGCGTCAGGATCACCGAAAAGACGTAGGCGTGTTCGGGGAAAGGCGGGGTAGGCGACCTGTTGGCGGTCCCAGTGGGCCGGTAGCGGAACGACAACTCGGGAGGGCGCGTGATGACGGCGGCGATGACGACGCGGAAGACGGACGTCGGTGGAGAAGCGGTCCGGCTGCCCCAGGTCGCCGACCCGTCGAAGGTGGCGCCGAAGGACGCCCGCGAACTGTCGCGGCTGTTCTTCGACCAGCTCGCGGTGCTGGAGGAGGGAACCCCCGAATACCAGTACGCGCGCAACACGCTGATCGAGATGAACATGTCCCTGGTCCGCTACGCGGCGTCCCGCTTCCGCAGCCGGGGCCCGGAGGAGCGCGAGGACATCGTCCAGGTCGGCATGATCGGTCTGATCAAGGCGATCGACCGGTTCGAGCTGACCCGCGAGGTGGAGTTCACCTCCTTCGCCGTGCCGTACATCGTCGGCGAGATCAAGCGCTTCTTCCGCGACACGTCCTGGGCGGTGCACGTGCCGCGCCGCCTCCAGGAGGCCCGCGTCGAGCTGGCCAAGGCGACGGACGAGCTGCGCAGCCGGCTGGGCCGCACGCCGACCGTCAAGGAACTGGCCGAGCTGATGAGTCTGACGGAGGACGAGGTCGTGGAGGCCAGGCTGGCCGCCAACGGCTACAACTCCTCCTCGCTGGACGCCGCGCTCGGCGGCAGCGAGGACGGCGAGACCGTGCTCGCGGACTTCATCGGCACCGAGGACGCGGCGCTCGAACTGGTCGAGGACTTCCACGCGCTGGCCCCGCTCATCGCCGAACTCGGCGAGCGCGACCGGCAGATCATCCACATGCGGTTCGTGGAGGAACTGACCCAGGCGCAGATCGGCGAACGCCTCGGCGTCTCCCAGATGCACGTCTCCCGGCTGCTGTCGCGGACGCTGGCGCGGCTGCGGGAGGGCATGCTCACCACCAAGTGACGGCGAGCGTGGAAAGGGGGGCCGGTGACCTACGGGTCACCGGCCCCCCTTCCACGTCGGGGCCGGGACTGGGGCGGCGGGGTCCGGCAGCCGGACGTGGCCGGCTCGCCCGCGAGGCGGCCGGTGAGCCAGGAGGTGCCCCACACCGATGACACCCGGCGGTCCGGGTGGTCGTCCGGCGCGGCGACGCGGTCCACGGCGGCACGCCGGAGGGCCCCGCACCCGCCCGGCACACGGTTCACCGCCGGCTGCGGACCAGCAGGTACAGGAAGTACGGCGTGCCGATGACCGCCGTCATCAGACCCGCGCCCAGCTGGGCCGGGGCGATCACCGTGCGGCCCAGCAGGTCGGCCGCGCCGACCAGCGTGGCACCCAGCAGCACCGCGGCCGGGACGACCCGCGCGTGCCGCCGGCCCACCAGCGCGCGGGCCGCGTGCGGGGCCACCAGGCCGACGAAGCCGATGGTGCCGGCGCAGGCCACGGCGGTCGCGCTGAGCAGGACGCCCACGACCAGGAAACCGAGGCGGCCCGGGGCCGGCCGCAGCCCGAGCAGCCGGGGCGTGTCCTCGTCCAGCGACACCAGGTCCAGCTCGGTGCGCCGGACCACCGCGAAGACGGTGCCGGCGACCAGGACCAGCGCCACCGGCAGCACGTCGGGCAGGGTCCGCCCGTAGGTGGAGCCCGACAGCCAGGTCAGCGCCTTCGTCGCGTTGAACGGGTCGGTGAGCACGATGAGCAGACTGATCAGCGCCGTGGTCCCGGAGGCCACGCCGATGCCGACCAGGACGAGGCGGTTCTGCCGGAAGCCGCCCCGCGCGGCGAGGCCGAAGACCAGGACGGCGGTGACGGCGGCCCCCGCGAACGCCGCTCCGGCGACGCCCCATCCGCCGGCGGTGGGCACGGTCGTCACCAGCAGCACCGCGCCGAGCGCCGCCCCGCCGGAGACGCCGAGGACACTGGGGTCGGCGAGCGGGTTGCGGGTGACGGCCTGCACCAGCGTGCCGGACAGGGCGAGCGCCGCACCGGCGCCGAGCGCGGCCAGCACCCGGGGCACGCGGGTGTCCAGGACGAAGGTGACGGTCTGTCCGGCCCGTCCCTGCGACCAGTTGGCGACGTCGCCCAGCAGCAGCTTGCTGTCGCCGATCAGTACCCCGGCGACGGTGACGCCGACGAGGGCGGCCACCAGCAGGACCACCGAGGCCAGGAACGCGGCCCGGCCGGGGATGCGCAACCGGTCCGGTGCGCTTGACCCGCCGGTGTCCGGCAGCCGCACCGCCATCGCGACCACGAACACGGCACCGACCAGGCTGGTGACCACACCCGTGGGCACGGCCACCGACAGGTCGTCCGGCACCAGCGAGCGCAGCAGCACGTCCGATCCCAGGACCAGGGCCGCACCGGTGAGCGCCGCCGCGGGCAGGCTGCCGCGCGAGCGCGCGAACCCCCGGAACCGGCGGGACAGCGGCCGGACGAGCGCGGGTGCGCACAGGCCGACGAAGCCGATCGGCCCGGCCAGCGTGACCGCCGCCGCGGACAGCAGCGCGGCCAGCGCGACCACGGTGACGCGGGTGGCCCGCACCGGCACGCCCAGGCCGCGCGCCGCGTCGTCGCCGAGGGCGAGCGCGTCGATCCGGCGGGCCGTCAGCAACAGTCCCGTCAGGCCCACCAGGGCGACCGGCAGCATCCGCAGGACACCGTCGAAGCCGTTCTGGCCGATGCTGCCCTGGTTCCAGGCGTAGAGGCCCTCCGTCTGCTCGGGGAACAGCAGGAGCAGCCCCTCGGTGACGGAGTTCAGCCCCAGCATCAGCGCGGTGCCGGCCAGGACCAGCCGGACCGTGCCCGTGCCGAGGCCGGACAGGCCCAGCACGGCCGCCGCCGCGGCCAGACCGCCGACGAAGGCGATCCCGGAGGAGGCGAGCAGCGGCAGGGAGAGGCCGGTGGCCCCGGCCAGGCCGAGCGCCAGGTAGGAACCGGCGTTCACCGCCAGGGTGTCGGGAGAGGCGAGGACGTTGCGGCTGACCGCCTGCAGGACGCCGCCGGCCACGCCGAGCACGGCGCCGACCAGCAGGCCGGCCGCCGCCCGGGGCAGCCGGGAGGCGATCACGACCGACGCGTCGGAGGGGTCGGCCCGTCCGGTGAGGGCCTTGGCCACCTCCGCCGGTCCCACCGAGGCGGTGCCCTGGGCGATGTCCCAGACGGCGAGGACGGCGACCAGCAGGACGAGTCCGGCCGCCACCGCGCCCGCGCCCGGCCGGGAGACGGGAGCCGCCGACGGGCGGGTGACGGGTTTCGTCGCGGTGACGGCCATGACCCCGCTACTTCGTCAGCGCGTCGACGAGCGAGTCGACGTACGCCGACATCGACCCGGGGCCGCCGAACATCCAGATGCCGTCGTCCAGCCGGTGCACGTCACCGGACTTGACGAACGGCAGCGACTTCCACACCGAGTTCTTGGCGAGGGCGCCGGTGAAAGGGGTGGCGCTGTCGTCCGCGTCGTTGCCGATGTACGCGAACCGCGTGTCGTCCGGCAGGTCGGTCAGGCCCTCGACGTCGGTGGAGCCGAGGCCGTACGCCTCGTCGCCCTTGACCTTCCAGGCGTTCTTCAGCCCGATCTCCGCGGCGACCTCACCGAGGAGCGAGGTGGCGGTGTACGGGCGGATGGTCACCTGGTTGGAGGTGACGTAGCCGTCGGCGAAGGCGTAGTCCGCGCCGTCCAGACCGGCGTCGGCGATGGCCTTCTTGCCCTCGGCGACCTTCGCCTCGAAGTCCTCGCGGATCGTCTCGGCCTTGTCGGTGGTGCCGGTGGCCTCGGCGATGAGGTCGACGTTGCCGAGCATCCGGTCGATCTGGCCGGTGCCGTCGGCGGACTTCACCGACAGCACCGGGGCGACCTTCTTCAACTGCTTGACGGCGGAGGCCGGCAGGTCGGTGGTGGCGACGATGAGGTCCGGCTCGAGCGAGGCCACGGTGTCCGTGCTGGGCTCGCCGCGGGTGCCGATGTCCTTGGGCGAGTTGGTCAGCGGCACCGCGCTGTCCCAGGTGTTGTAGCCCTTGGGGTCGGCGACGCCCACCGGGTCCACGCCGAGCGAGACGAGGCTCTCGACGACGTTCCACTCGGTGGCGACGACCTTGGTGGCGGGCCCGTCCAGCGTGACCTTCGCACCGGTGCCGTCCGTGAGGGTGATGGCCTCGGACGACTTGGCGGAGCTGTCCGCGGCCGGCTCGGTGGTGCCGCAGGAGGACAGGGCGAGTGCCGCGGCGGTGACGCCGGCCGCGGTGAGGAACGTACGTCTCATGAGGTGGTGCCGAGCCTTTCACGTCGGGTGTGGTGACGGCCGACCGGGCGGGTGCGCAGCCGGCCGGTGAGGGGGTCGGTGTCGACGTCGATCCGGATGCCGTAGACGGCGGTCAGCCGGTTTGGCGTCAGGACCTCCTCGGGCGGACCGTCGGCGACGATCCGGCCCGCTTCGAGCAGGGTGACGCGGTCGGCCACGGCCGCCGCCTGGTCGAGGTCGTGCAGGACGACGCCGACGGCGATGCCGTGGTCGTCGGCCAGGTCACGGATGAGGTCGAGGAGTTCGACCTGGTAGCGCAGGTCGAGGTAGGTGGTCGGTTCGTCGAGGAGCAGGACGCCGGTCTCCTGGGCGAGACAGCTCGCCAGCCAGACCCGCTGCAACTGCCCGCCGGAGAGGTGGTCCGCGCCGCGCCCGGCGAGCTCCGACACGCCGGTCAGGGCGAGCGCCCGGTCGACCGCGGCCGGACCGTCCGGGTCCGACCGCCCCCAGCGGCCCCGGTAGGGGTAGCGGCCGAACTCGACCACGTCGCGCACGGTCAGCCCGCTGGGGGTGGGGCGGCCCTGGGTCAGCAGCGCCACGTGCCGCGAGAACTCACGGGACGACAGGGCCGACGCGTCGGTGTCGCCGTCTATCCGGACCGTGGCGCTGCGGGGCCGTTGCAACCGGGCGATCGTGCGCAGCAGTGTGGACTTGCCGCTGCCGTTCGGACCGATCAGGACGGTCACCTCGCCGGGCCGCAACTCGACCGCGGCACCGTGGACGACGTCCACGCCGTCGTACGCCACGGTCACGTCCGTGGCCGACAGCTCATGGCCGCGCAACCGCACGGCGCGGTCCGCTTCTTCACCAGATTCCACGAGGTGAAGGTTAGCCTAACCTAATAATTGCTGGTAGTCCCGGGTCGCGGTGACGGCCGGACACGGCTCAACGCGTCTGCCGGGATTCCGGCTGCCACAGGCCCGAGCGGTTCAGGGACGCCGGGCAGTGCAGGTATATCTCGTCGATGTCCAGCACGAGTGCCAGCGCGGGGCGCTTGCCGTCGGCCGCCGCCATCGCCTCGAAGAACGGGGCGTCGGTGAGGACGCGGGCCCGGCCGTTGATCCGCAGCACCTGCTTGCCGCCTGGGACCAGGTACAGCAGACCGGCGTGCGGGTTGTCGAGGATGTTGTGGAAACTGTCCCCGCGCCGGTTCCCCGGCCGGTCCGGCAGGGCGATTTGGCCGGGACCGAGGACGAGGGTGAAGCCCGGGGCGTCGCCGCGCGGGGAGACGTCGCAGTTGCCGTCGGCGTCGGCGGTGCCCAGCAGGCAGAAGGAGGAGCGGGCCAGGATCTCCAGGTCCTCCTCGGTCAGCCGGTCATGGACCTTGTCGATCACCAGGGGCCAGGGCTCGCCCAGCAGCTCGCGCAGCTCGGCGCGGGAGCCGAGCTCGGTCCAGCCCTCGCCGGTGACGGTGTCCGGCCGGTTCCCGGCGGTGTCGATCATGTGCGGCAAGGCCGGCTCCAAGCTGTACGGGTGCCATGGGTGGTTGCGAACCGAACGATATCTGATGTTAGGTACGCCTTACCTGGTCGTCCGGGCGGGTCCGTCCGGTGATCCGGGCCGCGCACCCGCCTCCGGGGACTTCCCCCGTGTCCGGCCCCTTCCCTCCGGCCGGACCCCGTCGAGCGCGCCCTCGCCGCGGCCGTCACCCCCGGGCCGCTCACCCCCTCGCCGCTGCCGCGCTCCGCACCGGCGGTCACACCCCGGGCGGGGCCGTCCCGGTCTTCGCCGACGCGCTGGAGCGGGGCCTCAGAACGCGTAGCGCGTGCGCAGCCAGGGCGCGTGGGCGGTGACCAGGCCGAGCAGGGTCTCCACCGCCTCCGCCTTGACCGCGTTGCGGTAGCGGACGTTGAGCGCCCCGTTCTCGGAGCGCTTGGCCTGTTGCAGCTCCGGCCGCCACAGCACCTCCTCGGCCCGGGGGTGCCAGCCGAGGTTGACCTCGTGCAGTTCCCGGTTGTGCGTCAGCATGATCACCTCGGCGGCGGCCTGCCGCTTGACCCGCTCCGGCAGGACGTCGTCGAGGTGGTCCAGCACCTGGGCCCAGGCGTCCTGCCAGCCGGGCCGGAGCACCACGGGGGAGAGGTTGAAGTGCACCTCGTACCCGGCGTCGAGGAAGTCGGCCGCGGCGGCGATCCGCTCGGCCACCGGTGAGGTGCGCAGGTCCAGCAGCCGGGCGTCCTGCGGGGGCATCACCGAGAACCGGATCCGGGTCCGGCCGCGCGGGTCGAGGGCGAGCAGGTCGGGGTTGACGAACTTGGTCGCGAACGACGCCTTCGCGGTCGGCCACCGGCTGAAGGCGCGGACCAGGTCCGCGGTGTTGTCGCTGATCAGCGCGTCCACCGAGCAGTCACCGTTCTCACCGATGTCGTACACCCACGCCTGCGCGTCGCACTGGTTCGGCTCCGGCTTCGGGCCCTGCCGGGCCACGTGCCGGCCGATGTGGCCGATGATCCGGTCGATGTTGGTGAAGACCGTGATCGGATTGGCGTAGCCCTTGCGCCGGGGCACGTAGCAGTAGGCGCAGGACATGGCGCAGCCGTTGGAGGCGCCGGGGGCGATCCAGTCGGCGGACCGCCCGTTGGGGCGGGTGGTGAGCGTCTTGCGCTCGCCGAGCACCAGGGTCTCGCCCTTGACCCGGACCCAGCGCTCGACGTTCCCCTCGTTGCCGTGCAGTCCGGGGACGCCCCAGTGCGAGGCGACCTCGGTCAGCCGGGCGCCGGGGAACCGGGCGAGGATCTGCCGGCCCCGCGGTGAGGCGGCCGCCGCGGGCTCGGCGTGGATCTCCCGGACAGGCAGCAGCCGGCGGGCCGTGGCCGAGTCGCGGAAGGACGGACCCGTCCGGGCCGTGTCCGCCAGGGCGTCGAGCCCGAACAGCGTGCCGGGCTCGTCGTCCGGGACGGGGGGCGGGGGGTGCATCGGTGCTCCGCGCTGTGAGGTATGTCCGTGAAGGACCGTTGTTCCACTGTACGGGCATCACCGAGGAAGCCGTCGGCCACCGTGTTCCGGGCCCGGACGGGGGCATACGGGTGGCACGGCGCCGAGCGGCGCCGTCCGATCCGAGGAGGCCCCCGTGCTCGCCATCGTCGCAGCGGTTCTGTTCTTCATCGCCTTTCTGATCAACGCGGCGGACATCTCGACCAATGACGTCTTCACGTCGGTCAACTTCATGCTCGTCGGGCTCGCCCTGCTGGCGCTGCACGTCGCGGGCATCGGCAGCGGCTGGGCGGCGCGGACCCGCCGGCGCTGACGGTCAGGGAACGCGCGCGACCGCCGCGTAGATGCCGCTGTCCTCCGGCTCGGGGCGCTCCTGCTCCGGGCCGTACCACTCGGGCGCGGTGACCAGCCCCGGCTCGATCAGCTCCAGCCCGTCGAAGAACCGGGCGACCTGCGCCCGGGTGCGAAAGCCCAGGCGGATGCCGCCCCTCGCGTACTGCGCGATGACCTGCTCCGCCAGCTCCGGGAAGAGATCGATCGCGGCGTGCGAGAGCACCAGGTGGCTGCCGGAGGGCAGGGTGTCGACCAGCCGCCCGACGATGCCGTGGGCGTCCTGGTCGTCGGGGACGAAGTGCATCAGGGCGATCAGGGACAGCGCGATGGGCCGGTCGAAGTCGAGGACGGACCGGGCGTGCCGCACGATCTCGTCCGGGTCGCGGACATCGGCCTGGATGTAGTCCGTGACGCCCTCGGGACGGCTCACCAGCAGCGCCTCGGCGTGCCGCAGCACGATCGGGTCGTTGTCGGCGTAGACCACCCGGGCCGTCGGCACCGTGCGCTGGACGATCTGGTGCAGGTTGGGCTCGGTGGGGATGCCCGTGCCGATGTCGAGGAACTGGTCGACGCCCCGGGCGGCGAGGTGGGCGACGGCGCGGTTCATGAACGCCCGGTTCTGCCGGGCCGCGTCGCGCGCCTCCGTCGGCAGGGTCCGGCCGACCGCCTCGTCGACGGGGTAGTTGTCCTTGCCGCCCAGCAGCCAGTCGTAGACGCGCGCGGGGTGGGCCTTGCTGGTGTCGATCTCCAGGGGCCGGGAACTGTCCGTCGTCATCGCAGGCTCCGTCGTCCGGGGTGCGTCGTCCGTCGTCCGGGGTGCGTCGGGACCGCACTCCGGTGATCATCCTACTGCCGGGAAAGGGGAGTTGGGCGCGCACGGGTCAACCCGGCGGCAAGGTGCGCGGCGGGCGGTACGTCCGCTCCCGGTCCGCGCCGGTGATCTCGCGCAGGACCCGCGCCGGGGTGCCGGCGACCACCGTCATGGGCGGTAGGCGCGCGGTCGCCACGCTGCCCGCGCCGACCACCGACCCCCGGCCGACGGTGATGCCCGGCATGATCAGCGCCCCGTGCCGATCCACACGTCGTCCTCGACGCGCACCGGTGCCGAGAACCGGGCGCCGTCCCGGCGCGGCTCCGGGTGGACCGGGTGACCGGTGGTGGGCGCGGTGACGTGCGGGGCGGACATCACCCGGTCGCCGACGAGCACCTCGACGTCGTCGACCAGTGTGAGGCCGGAGTTGGCGTACACGCCGTCGCCCAGGCGGACGTCGCGTCCGTAGGCCACGTGCGGCGGCGGCTCGATCCACACCCCCCGTGCCGAGCGCGCCGAACAGCTCCGTCAGGAGCGCCGTACGGCCCGCCTCGTCGCGGGGAGCGGTCCGGTTGTAGGCGCCGGCCGGCTCCTTGCCACGCAGCCGCTCCTGCGTCAGGCCCGGTACGCCGTCGCAGCACAGCTGCCGGGCGGCCGTGCGCCGGCGTACGTCCTGTTCGCGCGGGCCGGGTGTCACGGGTCCTCCCGGGTCGGCGCGGTCCGCGCGCCCCGCGGGGAGCGCGCGGACGGCGGGTGTGGTCAGGCGTCGGGCTGCCGCAGTACGGCGACCTCGCGGGGGCCGAGGACGAGGGTGCCGCCGGCGCCGGTGGCGCCGGTCAGGACCTCGCCGGGCAGCTGTGGCACCGGCACCGTGTCGTCGGTGCGGTTGACCAGGAACAGGAACCGGGCGTCCGGGCCGCGCCGCACGGTCGCCTCGACGCGCCCGCGCAGTGCGGCGGGGAGGTCGCTCGCCACCCCGGCCGCCTCCAGCAGCCGGGGCAGCAGCGCGGTGAGCCCCGCGACGCCGAGCCGGGTGGAGACGTAGGCGGCCGAACCGTCGCCGGCCGGCCGCCGGGTCACGGCCGGGCGTCCGGCGTGGTCACCGGTGCGGTAGCGGACGAGCACCTCGGTCTCCTCGGCGGTGACGGTGATCCGGTCGGTCCACAGACCGCCCGTCGTCACACCGCCCGTCGCCGCGCCGTCCGTCGCCGCACCGTCCGTCATCGCGTCGTCGAGCTCCACCGTGTCGCCGTCGAGCAGCGGCCCGAACTCCTCGACGCGGATGCCGAGCAGCTCGCGCAGGGCGCCGGGGTAGCCGCCCAGCCAGACGTGGTCGTTCTCGTCCACGACACCGGAGAAGTACGTGGTGACCAGGTGTCCGCCCCGCTCGGCGTACCGGGTCAGCTCCTTGGTCAGACCGGCGGGGACCAGGTGCAGCACCGGCGCGATCAGCACCTTGTGGCGGCTCAGGTCGGCACGGGTGGTGACCAGGTCGGCGCGGACGCCGAGGGCCAGCAGCGCCGAGTACCAGTCCAGGGCCTCCTGGCGGTAGTCGAGCAGCGAGGTGGGGTGCGAGTCCTGCTCGCTGGCCCACCACGACTCCCAGTCGAAGAGGATGGCGACCTCGGCCGCCTCCCGCTCGCTGCCGGCGACCGGCGCGAGGGCCTTGAGGGTCTGCCCCAGGGACACCACCGCGCGGAACAGGTCACTGTCGGCGCCGGCGTGCGGGACCATCGCCGAGTGGTACTTCTCGGCGCCCGCCGCCGACTGCCGCCACTGGAAGTAGCAGACCGCGTCGGCGCCGTGCGCCACGTGCAGCAGCGCGTCCCGGGCCAGCTCGCCGGGCCGCTTGGCCACGTTCACCGGCTGCCAGTTCACGGCGCTGGTGGAGTGCTCCATCAGGAACCACGGCCGCCCGCCGGCGATGCCGCTGGTGAGGTTGGCGGAGAAGGACAGTTCGTCGCGGTCCTGGGGGCCGGGGCGCACGTAGTGGTCGTTGGAGACGAAGTCGGTCTCCGGCGCCCAGTCGGCGTAGTTCATGCCCTTGGTGCCGCCCATCACCATGAAGTTGGTGGTGACCGGGGTGTCCGGGGTGATCTCCCGCAGGATGTCGCGCTCGGCCCGCAGGTGGTCCTTGAGCGCGTCGGACGAGAACCGCTTGAAGTCCAGCTGCTGCGTCGGGTTGGGGTGGGAACCGGCCAGCCGGGGCGGCAGGATCTGGTCCCAGTCGGTGTAGTGCTGGGACCAGAAGGCCGTGCCCCAGGCGTGGTTGAGGGCGTCGAGCGAGGCGTACCGGGCGCGCAGCCAGGTGCGGAAGGCACGGGCCGCGTCGTCGGAGTAGTCGTACACGTTGTGGCAGCCCAGCTCGTTGGAGACGTGCCAGGCGACCAGCGCCGGGTGGGCGGCGTAACGCGTCGCCATCGCGCGCACCAGGCGCAGCGCGTGCTCGCGGAACACCGGTGAGGTGGGCCGCCAGTGCTGCCGGGCCCCGGGCCACACCGTCTCGCCCCGGTCGGTGACCGGCAGGATCTCCGGGTGGGCGGTGGTCAGCCACGGCGGCGGGGAGGCGGTGGCGGTGGCCAGGTCGGCACCGACGCCGTTCGCGTGCAGCAGGTCCATGACCTCGTCGAGCCAGCCGAAGTCCCACTGGTCCGGGCCGGGTTGCAGCCGGGCCCAGGAGAAGATCCCCACGGAGACGACGTTGACGCCGGCCTCGCGCATCAGCCGGACGTCCTCGTCCCACACCTCGCGGGGCCACTGCTCGGGGTTGTAGTCGGCACCGAAGAGGAGACGGGGCATCCGGTCGCCGTCGTCCGGGCCGCCGGGGCGCGACAGGAGAGTGGAGATCATGGCGGTCCTTCCAGAAGTGCAGATGTGCCAAGGGGCGGCGCGGACTCGCCGCGCCGCCCCGGGGGTCGAGCCACCGCTGGGTCACTCGACGGTGAAGCCCTGCTCCTTGCCGTACTTCACCGAGGCGTCCTGCCAGGACTTCAAGGCGTCGCTCAGCTTGGTGTCGGAGACGTAGGCCTTGCCCACGGTGTCGTTGAAGATCGAGTTCGCGTACACCTGGAAGGGCAGGTACGACCAGTCGTCCGCGACGTTGGCCGCCGACTCGGCGAAGATCTTGTTGGCCTGCTGGCCGCCGAAGTAGTCGAACTTGGTCTCCTGGAACGACGAGGACTGCAGGTCCTCGGTGGTCGCCGGGAAGGCGCCCTCGGCGAGCCGGGTCTGTACGCCCTTGCCGGAGTTGGCGTACTCGACGAACGCGTAGGCCAGTTCCTCGTTCTTGCCGAGCTCCGGCAGGGCCAGCGAGCTGCCGCCGTTCTCCGCGCTCGACTGGCCGCCCTCCTTCCACTGCGGCAGCGGGGCGACCCGCCAGTCACCGGAGGCGGCCTCGGCGCCCGACTCCAGGTTGGCGGGCATCCAGGCACCGGTGGCCAGGGTGGCGATGGTGCCGTCGGCCAGGCCCTTGAACCAGTCGTCGCTCCAGGCGGCGATGGGGGCGACCAGGTCGTCGTCGAGGAGCTTCTGCCAGGTGTCGCTGTAGGTGGTGGCGCCCTGGTCGGAGAAGTCGATCTTCACGTTGGTGCCGTTGGCCACCGAGTACGGACGCGAACCGGCCTGCCACAGCAGGCTGGTGGTGGTGCCCGCGTCACCGGCGTCGGCGGTGATGTACACCTCGGGGTCGGCCTGGTGCAGCTTCTTGGCGGCCGCGACGTACTCGTCCCAGGTGGCGGGCACCTCGATGCCGTACTTGTCGAAGACCTTCTTGTTGTAGAACAGCGCCATCGGACCGGAGTCCATCGGCAGCGCGTACACCCCGTCGGTGCCCGACTGGACGGCGGACCACGGACCGGGGGAGTAGTGCGCCGCGAGCTTGCCCGCGCCGAACTCGCTGAGGTCGGTCAGCCCCTTGGACAGCGCGTACTGGCCGATGGCGTAGTACTCGATCTGCGCGACGTCCGGGACGCCCTTCTTCGCCGATATGGCGTTCGACAGGGCGGTGTACTGGTCGGCGTTGGTACCGGCGTTGACCAGGTTGACCTTGACCTTCGGGTGCGCCTTCTCGAAGTCGGCGGCGACCTTCTTCAGCGTGGGCTCCCATGCCCATACGGTGATCTCGCCGCCCTTCTCCAGAGCCGCCTTGATGTCGGACTCGGAGACGGACTTCCCGCTCGATTCTCCGTCGGAGTCACCGCAGGCGGTGGCTCCCAGCGCGAGGGCGCAGACGAGTCCGATACTGCGCAGCAGGCGGCGCGAGTGCTTGTGCATGGTCGAGCTTCCACTTCCTTGTGGCCGGGGCCGGCCCTGTCGGGGGTGTGCAGAACGAGGAACATGCGTGGGGGGAGGTCGTGCTGGGGGGAACTGCCGTCACTCCTTGACACTCCCGGCGGACAGCCCGGACTGCCAGTACCTCTGGAGCAGCAGGAACGCGGCGACCAGGGGCACGATGGTGATCAGGGAACCGGTGATGACCAGGTTGAACACCACTTCGCCGCCGGCCGTTTGGGCTTGAGCGTTCCAGGCGTTCAGTCCCAGGGTCAGGGGGTACCAGTCCGGATCCTTGATCATGATCAGCGGCAGGAAGTAGTTGTTCCATGTCGCGACCATGGTGAACAGCAGGACCGTCACAATACCGGGAGCCAGCAGCGGCAGTGCAACCCGGAAGAAGGTTCGAGCCTCGCTCGCACCGTCGATACGGGCGGCTTCCATCAGTTCGGTCGGTATGGCATCGGTGGCGAACACCCACATCAGGTACAGACCGAACGGCGAAATAAGTGACGGGATGATGACCGCCCAGGGGGTGTCGGTCAGACCCATCTTGCTGAACAGCAGGAAGGTGGGCACCGCCAGGGCCGTGGTCGGCACCGCCACCGCGCCGATGACGACGGCGAACACGGCCTTCTTGCCCGGGAATTGGAACTTGGCGAGCGCGTAGCCGCCGAGCACGGCGAGGAAGGTGGCGCCGCCCGCGCCCAGGACGACGTACATCAGGGTGTTGAGCAGCCAGCGGGTGAACACACCGTCGTCGTAGGTGAACGTGTCGGTGATGTTGTCCCACAGGGCGAAGTCGCCGTCGAACCACAGGCCGAACGAACTGCCCAGCCCCTCCTGGGTCTTGGTGGCGCTGATGAACAGCCAGACCAGCGGTACCAGGCTGTAGAGCAGCACCGCGCCGGTGAGGACGGTCAGCAGGACACTGCGCTGCGGCTTGCCGGCCGACGGCCGGCGGCGGTGGGAGCGCAGCCGCGGCGGCGCGGCGTGCGAACGGCCGGGGGAGGGCGCGTGGTGGCGGCCCGTGGTGGTGACAGGACTGGTCATCGCTGTTCACACTCCCTTGCGCGTGCTGCGCAGCTGGACGGCGTAGGCGATGACCATGGTGATCAGCCCCATGATGATGGCGACCGCCGCGGAGTAGTTCTGCTGCTGTCCGTTGAAGGACAGCGAGTACGTGTAGAAGTTCGGCGTGTAGTCGGTGGTGATGGCGTTCCGTGCCAGCGGTCGCATGATGCTCGGCTCGTTGAACAGCTGGAAGCTGCCGATGATGGAGAAGATCGTCGCGATCACCAGGGCGCCGCGGATCGCCGGGAGCTTGATGGCGGTGATGACCCGGAACTGCCCCGCGCCGTCGATCTGCGCCGCCTCGTACAGCGAGTCGGGGATCACCCGCAGCGCCGAGTAGAAGATCAGCATGTTGTAGCCGATGAACTCCCAGGTGACGATGTTGCCGATGGAGGCCAGCATCAGGTCGGCCGAGAGCGGGTCGGGCAGCGAGACACCGAGCGCGTCGTTGATGTCACCGACCAGGCCGTAGCGGGTGCCGTACATGAACGACCACATCAGGGTGGCGACCACGGCCGGCACGGCGTACGGCAGGAAGATCGAGATGCGGAAGAAGTCCCGGCCGTAGAGGCGTCCGCTGTCCAGGGCCAGGGCCACCAGCAGCGCGAGGCACAGCATGATCGGCACCTGCACGCACAGGAAGAGAGTGACCCGGCCGAGGGCGGACCAGAACCGGTCGTCGTCCAGGGCCTGCTGGTAGTTGTCCAGGCCGACGAAGGTGGTGCCGCCGATCAACTGCTCGCGGAACAGGCTCAGATAGACCGAATACGCGATCGGCGCGAGGAAGACCAGGGCGAACACGGCCACGAACGGGCCGAGGAAGCCCCAGCCCGTCCAGGACCGGCGGTCCCGGCGCGCCTCGGGCGGTGCGGGACGCGGTCCGGAGGCCGCTGGGGGGTGCAGCGTCGTCATCTCGTTCCTTGCTGGGGTTCATATGCTGAACTCGCGATGTTTACGTAAACATCGACAGCGCGGAGACGGGCTGGGGTTGTTAGGTTTACGTGAACATCCGGTAGGCGGCATGTCTACCGTGCTCCGGTCAAGACGGTCAAGTGTCCTTGAGGCAAAGGCCGGTTGGAGCCTCGCACGAACAAGGAAAGGCGGCGGACGGCGAGTGGACACGGCTGAGCGGGCCACGGCGAGCACGCCCGCACCGGCGGGAATCGCCAAAACACCCGAAGCGGCGCCCCGGCGCAGGCGCGGCGGCCGGGCGCAGAACGCCTCCATGGCGGATGTGGCCAGGCTGGCGGGGGTTTCCTCGCAGACCGTCTCCCGGGTCTCCAACGGGTACGCGGGGGTGACCGAGGAGACCCGGCAGGCGGTGCGGGCGGCCATGAAGGAGCTGGGCTACCGGCCCAACAGCGCGGCCAGGGCGCTGAAGAGCGGTGAGTTCCGCACCATCGGAGTGATCACCTTCACACTGTCCACCACCGGCAACGTGCGCACCCTGGAGGCCATCGCCCAGTCCGCCGCGCACGAGGGGTACGCGGTGACCCTGCTGCCGGTCGCCGTGCCCACCCAGGACGAGGTGCGCGGAGCCTTCTCCCGGCTCGAGGAACTCGCCGTCGACGCGGTGATCGTCATCATGGAGGTGCACCTGCTGGACGCGGCCACCGTCACCCTGCCTCCGCAGGTGCAGGTGGTCGTCGTGGACTCCGACGCGGGCGACCACTACACGGTCGTCGACACCGACCAGGCCGGCGGCACCCGCGCCGCCGTACGGCACCTGCTCGGCCTCGGCCACGAGACGGTGTGGCACCTGGCCGGCCCCGAGGACTCCTACGCCGCCCAGCGCCGCGCCGACGCCTGGCGCGCGACCCTCACCGGGGCGGGCCGCACCCCGCCGCCCCTGGTGCGCGGCGACTGGTCGGCCCAGTCCGGATACCGGGCGGGACTGGAGCTGGCGGCGGACGAGGAGTGCACCGCCGTCTTCGTCGCCAACGACCAGATGGCACTGGGCCTGCTGCGCGCCCTGCACGAGAGCGGGCGGCGGGTGCCCGAGGACGTGAGCGTCATCGGCTTCGACGACATCCCCGAGGCCGGTGCCTTCCTGCCGCCGCTGACCACCGTGCACCAGGACTTCGCCGAGGTGGGCCGGCTGTGCGTCGAGGCGGCGCTGCGCCAGATGCGCGAGGGCGCCCCGGAGCGGGGCACGACCCTGGTGCCGACCCGGCTGGTGGAACGGGCCAGCACGGCACCGCCGCCGGGCCGCTGAACACCCGGTTTACGGGCGACCGGTCACGGCAACCCGTGCACTCGCCGTCTTCCGCCCGTGACCGGGAGGTTCCCATGCCCCACACCGCCGGCCGAACGGCCCGCCGCGCCGCCCCCGTGGTCGTCGTGACCGGGGCCAGCGCGGGGGTCGGCCGGGCAACGGCCCGGGCCTTCGGGGCACGCGGTGCCTCCGTCGCCCTGCTGGCCCGCGGCCGCGACGGCCTGGAGCGGGCGGCAGAGGAGGTCAGGGCGGCGGGCGGCCGGGCACTGCCGCTCGTCGTGGACGTCGCCGACGCGGCGGCCGTGGACGCCGCGGCCGGCCGGGTCGAGGACGAGCTGGGACCGGTCGACGTGTGGGTGAACGCCGCCTTCACCACCGTGTTCGCGCCCGCCGAGGAGGTACGGCCCGAGGAGCTGAAACGGGCCACCGAGGTGACGTACTTCGGCTTCGTGTACGGCACCCAGGCCGCCCTGCGCCGGATGCGGCCCCGCGACCGGGGCACGATCGTGCAGGTCGGCTCGGCGCTGACGCAGCGCAGCGTGCCCCTGCAGTCGGTGTACTGCGGGGCCAAGCACGCCATCCAGGGGTTCACCGACTCCCTGCGGTGCGAGCTGCTGCACGACCGCAGCGGGGTGCGGGTGACCACGGTCCAGCTGCCCGGCCTGAACACCCCCCAGTTCAGCTGGGTCCTGACCAGGCTGCCCCGGCACCCCCGCCCGGTCGCCCCGGTGTACCAGCCCGAGGTGGCCGCCGAAGGCGTCCTGCACGCCGTGGACCGCCCCGGGCGCCGGGAGCACTGGATCGGCGGCTCCACCGTCGCCACCCTGATCGGGCAGCGGATCGCCCCGGCGCTCCTCGACCGCTGTCTGGCCCGCACCGGCTACGACGCCCAGCAGACCGGCGAACCGGTCGACCCGGCCCGCCGCCCGGTCAACCTGTTCGACCCCCCGGACGACGGCGCGGGCACCGACTTCGGCGCGCACGGCGCCTTCGACGACGAGGCCCGCTCCCGCAGCCTCCAGCTGTGGCTCTCCCGCCACCGGGGCGCCCTCGCGGCCGGCGCGGGCCTGGCCGTGGCGGCGGTGGCGGGCGGGGTGCGGCGGCGCTCCTGAGGGCGCGAGCCGGCGCCCTCCCCCTCGCGCTACTCGCCGTCGGTGGCACTGCCCGCGCGGCGCGGCAGCCAGTGGTGCTCGTGGAACCAGCGGCCGAAGAGCGCGCCGCCGAAGACCACGAACCCCACCCCGATGAGCCAGGACTCCACCACGAGCACGGTGCCGACCGTGCCGTAGCTGATCGCGTTGTCCAGGATGAGCGGGGTGAAGACCAGATAGGAGAAGCCCCGCAGGCCGATCAGCCCCACCATCGTGGCGAGCGCCCCCGGGAGCAGGTCCCGCCAGCGGACCGAACTGCCCAGCAGGAAGTGCTGGCCCCACCAGAAGAACAGCGTGCCCGTCACCGTGGACAGCATGATCCGCGCGGTGCCGTGCAGCCCGGTCCGGGTCTGCACCTCCTGGTAGAGGTACACGGTCAGCATCGCCACCCACGCCAGCTGGCGCCAGACCCGGTGCCAGGGACCGGACGGCAGGCCCCAGATCCGTTCGTAGCCGTTCTGCACGCTCGCCGCGAAGGACACCCCGAACACCGCGAGCAGCAGGCCGCCCCAGACGCTGGTGGTGCCGACGATCTCGCGCGGCGGACTGACGATCTCGGTCAGCACCCGTGCCGACCGCCCCGACAGCCCCATGCCGTCGGCCAGCCACGCCGCGAACCCGCCGCGTCCCAGCGGATCGGCGGCGGCCACCACGATCAGCAGCGGAGCCAGGGTGACCAGCGCGATCGTGGCGAAACCCATGGCCCGGTGCATCAGCTCCAGATCGCGGGCCCGCCGGAGGAGGGCGGTGGCGGCCAGCCTGTCCCACAGGGAGTGGAAAGGGCTCAGGAACCGGTTCACGGAAAGGCGCTCCTCCAGGCGGTCCTCGGGACGGCTCGTGGGCGCGGCCGTCCGGGCTGGGCCGATTGCACAAACCTAGCCCGGCGCCGGGCGCCCCGCGCGTCACGCGGGTGCGCCGGTGCGTCCCCGCCCCTGTGCGGTGTCCCGCACGGACAGCGTGCCGGCCGGGCGTGCGCGCCGGCGCCGGTCGGCCGGCGCGCACCCGGCACGGCTGCCCGGGCCGCCCCGCCGGTGCGGGAGCCGTGCCGGCGGGGCGGCCCGGAGCGGACCCCGGGGCGACCGGCCGCGGCGCGGTCGCGGTGCGCGGTCGCGGCGCGCGGCCGACGACGGGGGAGGCGTCCGCGTAGGGAACCCGCCGGCCCGGGGGCGTTTCGGGGCCGGTCTCAGTCCAGACGGCCCAGCTCGCACACGCGCCGGGCGACGTCCCGCAGCTTCACGTTGTGGTCCTGGGAGTAGCGGCGCAGCACACCGAACGCCTGCTCCTCGGTGAGCCGGTGACTGACCATCAGGATGCCCATCGCCTCGCCGATGGCGTGCCGGGTGTCGATCGCCTGCCGCATCTGGTCGTGACTGCGGGCGCTGGCGAAGGCCACCGCCGCGTGCGAGGCCAGCAGCCAGCCCGCCGTCTCGCTGGCCTCGGTGAAGGTGCCGGGCCGGCGGGAGTAGAAGTCCAGCGCCCCCAGGTCCTCGTCGTCGGTGTACAGCAGGATGCCCATCATGCTGCCCAGGCCCAGCTCACGAGCGGCGCGGACATAGGTCGGCCAGCGCACCGGCTCGTCGTTGAAGTCGGTGATCCGAAAGCCCCGCTCGTCGGCGGCCGAGCGGGCCATGTCGAAGCAGGGCCCCTCCACGAGACGCTCCTGGAGCCGGTCGCTGTCGACGACCACCTGGTCGGTGGGCGCGACCGACCGCACCCGGCCCCCCTGCACGACGAGGATGCCGGCGGCGTCGCAGCCCTCGACCAGTTCGGTGGCGGCGTGGGTGATCCGTTCCAGGGTGCCGTCCACCGACTCCTGCGCCAGCAGGTCCCGTGCCAGCAGCGCCATCCGCTCCCCGAACTCGCGCCAGTCCACCGTGCCCGCCTTCCGCCGTACCGGTCCTCCCGGCACCCAGCATGCCGGGACCCTGTGGGGTGCGCCTGCCCGGAAACGGGAGGGGCAGACTCAGCCCTCGCCGTCGACCGAGGCGCGCAGCCGGGCGCTGGCCATGCGCATGTGCTCGGCCATGGCCCGGTCGGCGGCCTCCGGGTCGCGGGCCCGGATCGCCTCCAGCACCGCGTCGTGTTCGCACAGCGTGCCGCTGACCGTGCCCTCGATGTCGCTGACCCGCTCCATCCAGACCTGGAGCAGGGCCCGGATGCTGTGCAGGATGTCGCTGAGGACGCTGTTGCGGGCGATGCGGGCGCATTCCAGGTGGAAGGCGATGTCCGCGTCGATGAACGCCGTGACGTCGCCGCCCGCCGCCCGCATGTGCCCGAGGTGCTCCTCCAGCAGGGCGATGTCCTCGTCGGTGGCCCGCTCGGCGGCCAGCCGGGCGGAGACCCCCTCCATGTAGGTGCGCACCTCGACCAGGTCCTGGGTGCGCCGCTGGCCCAGCATCAGCCCCCAGTTGATCGCCCGGGGCAGGAACTCGGAGGTGCCCTCGCGCACGTACGAGCCGGAACCGGGCCGGATCTCGATGATGCCGAGGACGTCCAGCGCGGACAGCGCCCCGCGCACGCTGGAGCGCGCGACCCCGAGCGCCTCGGCCAGCTGCCGCTCGGCGGGCAGCCGGGTACCGGGCTTGATGTGTCCGGCCGACAGGTGGTCGAGGAGCCGCTTGGCGACCTCGCTGACAGAGGACTCGCGCACCACGGGGCGCAGCAGCCGCGCCAGGTCGGGAGCGGCATCCGGAGACTGCTGATCAGGCTGACTGGTCACGGTCACCAGTCAACCAGATGGGCCCGCACCCGCACTGACCAGCCGGTTCATCGGCTGGATGGGTGAGGTTTGTCAAGAGTTGGGCCGTTCGGAAATCTATGACGGTCGCCACACTGGTAAATTGGTGACCAATTTGGATCGGCGGCATAGCGTGTGAGCGATCCGGTCGGCCGCCTCGACGGCGCCACCGGCGTGAGCCATCCCGGACGGAGCTGTCCGGGCGAGCCGAGGAGTCGCCATGGGTGCCGACGCGCCAGCCGCGGCAGTCGAGAGAACTGCCATCAAGAAGGTCTCACTACGCCTGGTGCCGTTCGTGGCCCTGATGTTCTTCGTGAACTATCTGGACCGCACGGCCGTCTCGTTCGCGGAACCCAACGGCATGGGCCAGGACCTGGCCCTGACCGCCGCCCAGTTCGGTTTCGCCTCCGGGATCTTCTTCCTCGGCTACATCGTCCTGGAAGTCCCCAGCAACATGGCCCTGCACCGCTACGGGGCCCGCCGCTGGCTGGCACGGATCATGGTGACCTGGGGCATCGTCTCCCTGCTGTTCACCTGGGTGAGCAGCAGCGGTCAGCTCTACACGCTGCGCTTCCTGCTCGGCGTCGCCGAGGCCGGGTTCTTCCCCGGCGCGATCCTCTTCCTCAGCCAGTGGGTGCCCTCCCGCCACCGCACCAGGATCCTGGGCCTGTTCTACCTCGCGCAGCCGCTGACCACGGTCCTCGGCGCCCCGCTGGCGGGCTGGCTCATCGGCCACCACGGCCTGTTCGGCCTCGAAGGCTGGCGCGTGATGTTCCTCTTCGTGTCCGTCCCCGCCGTCCTGCTGGGCGTCATCGCCTGGTTCTACCTGATCGACAGGCCCGCCGACGCCAAGTGGCTGACGCCGGCCGAGAAGGACTGGCTGACCGGGGAACTCGCCGCGGAGAACGCCCGGAAGACCGGCCACGAGGGCGGCCACGCCAAGGGCGACCTCAAGCGCGCCTTCACCAGCGGCCGCGTCTGGATCCTGGCCGCCGTCTACTTCGGCTTCGTCTACGGCCTGTACGCCCTCGCCTTCTTCCTGCCCACGATCATCAACGGCTTCCAGGAGCAGTACGACACCACGTTCAGCGTGATGGACAAGGCCTGGATCACCGCGATCCCCTACCTGCCGGCCGCCGTCGTGCTGTTCTTCTGGACCCGGCACGCCACCAAGCACGGCACCCGCACCTGGCACGTGGCCGGCCCCGCGGTCGTCGGCGGCCTCTCCATCCCCGTCGCCCTCTACATGGGCTCGCCCACCGCCACGGTCGCCGTGATCACCGTGACCGCGTGCGCCGTCTTCGCCGCCCTGCCCGTCTTCTGGTCGGTGCCCTCCCGGTTCCTCACCGGAGCCGCCGCCGCGGCCGGCATCGCCCTGATCAACACGGCCGGCAACATCGCCGGGTTCGCCTCCGGCTACATCACCGGCTGGCTCAAGGACTGGACCGGCGCCTACTACGTACCGCTCTACCTGGTCGGCTTCTTCATGCTGCTGTCCGCCGCCTTGATGATCTGGCTCTCCGCCCGCCACCGCACCGGCGACGCGGCCCCCGACCACGCGCACCAGACCATGGAGGCCCTTCGATGACCCGCCTGTTCAACGACCCCGCGGCCTTCGCCGACGAGGCCCTGGAGGGCTTCGCCGCCGCCCACCGGCGCTGGGTGCGGCCCGTCACCGGCGGCGTCGTCCGTGCCGGGGGCACCCCCGAGGGCCAGGTCGCCGTGGTCATCGGCGGCGGCTCGGGCCACTACCCGGCCTTCTCCGGCCTGGTCGGCCGGGGCCTGGCGCACGGCGCGGCGGTCGGCAATGTCTTCGCCTCGCCCTCCGCCGCGCAGATACGCTCGGTCGCCCGCGCCGCGCACGGCGGCGCCGGGGTGCTGCTGATGTACGGCAACTACGCCGGTGACGTCCTGCACTTCGGCCAGGCCGCCGAGCGGCTCACCGCCGAAGGCGTCGAGACCCGCACGTACGCCGTCACCGACGACGTGGCCAGCGCACGCCCCGAGGAGGCGGACAAGCGCCGCGGCATCGCCGGCGACCTGCCCGTCTTCAAGGCGGCGGCGGCCGCGGCCGAGCGGGGACTGCCGCTGCGGGAGGTGCTCGACGTCGCCGCGCACGCCGGCGCCCGCACCCGCTCCTTCGGCATCGCCTTCTCCGGCTGCACCCTCCCCGGCGCCGACCACCCCCTGTTCACCGTCCCCGGGGCCCGGATGGCCGTCGGCCTCGGCATCCACGGCGAACCCGGCATCGGCGAGCAGGACCTGCCCACCGCCGACGAGGCGGCCCACCTCCTGGTCTCCACCCTCCTCGAGGAACTCCCCGAGGACGTCGCGGACCCCTCCGGCCAGCGTGCCGCCGTGATCCTCAACGGCCTCGGCTCCGTCAAGTACGAGGAGCTGTTCGTGGTCTACCGCAAGGTCGCCGCCCTCCTGGAGGAGGCCGGCGTCGAGACGGTCGACCCCGAGGTCGGCGAACTCGTCACCAGCTTCGACATGGCCGGCGTCTCCCTCACCCTCACCTGGCTGGACGACCTCCTCGAAGACCTGTGGCGGGCTCCCGCCGACACCCCCGCCTACCGCAAGGGCGCCCTCGGCGAGCCGGAGGTGTCCGCCGTCCCGGCCGCCACGGCCGCCGGGACCGAGGACGAAGCCGTCCCCGCCGCCTCCGCCGCCTCCCGGCACGCCGCCGCCACCGTCCTGGCCGCCCTGGAGGCGATCGCCGCCACCGTCGGCACCCACGTGGACGAACTCGGCCGGATCGACGCCGTGGCCGGCGACGGCGACCACGGCATCGGCATGCGGCGCGGCTCCACCGCCGCCCGCGAGGCCGCCCGCACCGCCCATGAGCGGGGCGCCGGCGCCGCCACCGTCCTCACCCGCGCCGCCGACGCCTGGGCCGACAAGGCGGGCGGCACCTCCGGCGCCCTGTGGGGCACCATCCTGCGCTCCCTCGCCACCGCCCTGGGCGACCAGGAGGCCCCCACGGCGGCCCGGGTCGCCGAAGGCGTCGCGGAAGCCTGCGCCGCCGTACAGCGGCTCGGCGGTGCCGAGGTCGGCGACAAGACCATGGTCGACGTGCTCGTGCCCTTCGCCGGCACCCTCACCGAGGCCGTGGCCGCCGGCGGCACCCTCACCGCGTCCTGGGAGCGGGCCGCCGGCGCCGCCGCCGAGGCCGCCGCCGCCACCGCGGACCTGCTGCCCCGCAAGGGCCGGGCCCGCCCGCACGCCGAGAAGTCCCTCGGCACCCCGGACGCCGGGGCCCACTCCCTCGCCCTCATCACCCGCGCCGTCCACGGCGTGCTGATCGACCACCACTGAGGAAGACGGTCATGACTGACAAGCTCCGTATCGTCGTCGGCTGCGACGACGCCGGTTACCAGTACAAGGAAGCCCTCAAGCAGGACCTGGAGAACAGCGACCTGGTCGCGTCGGTCACCGACGTCGGGGTCGACGCCGACGGGCACACCGCCTACCCCAAGGTCGCCATCGCCGCCGCCGAGCTGGTCGCCCGCGGCGAGGCGGACCGCGCGCTGCTGGTGTGCGGCACCGGCCTGGGCGTCGCCATCGCCGCCAACAAGGTCAAGGGCGTCCGCGCCGTCACCGCCCACGACTCCTTCTCCGTGGAGCGCGCGGTCCTCTCCAACAACGCCCAGGTCCTCACCTTCGGCCAGCGCGTCGTCGGCCTGGAACTGGCCCGCCGCCTGGCCAGGGAGTGGCTCACCTACCGCTTCGACGAGACCTCCGCGTCCGCCGCCAAGGTGCGGCTCATGTGCGACTACGAGGAGGGCACCGACGGCGCGGAGGCCGCCGCCTGATGTCCGGCCCCGCACAGCCCCCCGTCCTGCTGGGGGTGAGCCTGAAGATGTACTTCGGCCACCACCAGACCCTCAACTGGGCCCGCAAGGTCGCCGGTCTGGCCCACCGGCACCCGGCGGTCACCTCCGGCGCCGCCCGCCTGTTCGTCCTCCCCGCCTTCCCGGCCATCGTCCCGGCCGCCGCCGTCCTCACGCCGTACGGCATCGACGTCGGCGCCCAGGACCTGGCCACCGAGGACTCGGGCCCGTACACCGGCGAGGTCGGCGGCCCCTTCCTGAAGGAGATCGGCTGCCGCTACGCCGAGGTCGGCCACGCCGAGCGGCGCCGCCTGTACGGCGAGGACGACACCGTCGTCGCCGCCAAGACGGCCGCCGCCCTGCGCAACGGCCTCACCCCGGTGCTGTGCGTCGGCGAACGCGACCGGGTCTCCCCGGCCGAGGCCGCGCGGCGCACGGTCGCCGAGGCCGAACGCCTGCTGCGCGGCCTCGACGGCGCCGTGGTCCTCGCCTACGAGCCCCAGTGGGCCATCGGCGCGCCCGAGCCCGCCGCCCCCGGGCACATCGCCGCCGTCTGCACCGCGCTGCGGGAGTGGCTCGACGGCCGCCCCGCACACGCCGGTTCGACGGTCGTCTACGGCGGCAGCGCCGGCCCCGGCCTGCTCACCCGCCTGTCCGGCACCGCCGAGGGCCTCTTCCTCGGCCGCTTCGCGCACGACCCGGCGGGCGTCGAGGCGATCCTCGACGAGATCCGCACCCCGGCGGGGGTGGCCTGATGGCCCACGGCATCAGCACCTACGCCTACTTCTGGCGGATCTCCGCCCGCGCGCCGCGACCGCTGACCCTCACCGAACTGCTCACCGACACCGCGCGCCTGGGCGGCCGGGTCTTCCAGATCTGCGACTACCCGCCGATCGAGTCCTACGACGCCGCCCAGCTCGCCGACGTCCGCGCCACCGCCCGCGACCTGGGCCTGGAACTGGAACTCGGCACCCGCGGCGTCCGCCCCGAGCACCTGCGCAGATACCTCGACCTGGCCGGCGAGCTGGGCGTCACCCTGGTCCGCTCCATGCTCAACACCGCCGACCACCGGCCGGAGCCGGACGAGGCCGTCGCCCTGCTGAAGCAGACCGTGCCCGCCTACGCGGACGCCGGTGTCACCCTGGGGCTGGAGACCTACGAGCAGGTGTCCACCGACGACCTGCTGACCGTCGTACGCGGAGTCGACGACGAGCACCTCGGCGTCGTCCTCGACCCGGGCAACAGCGTCGCCCGGCTGGAACGCCCCGTCGACGTGGTGGCCGCCACCGCGCCCTACACGGTCAACATCCACGTCAAGGACTTCGCCTTCACCCGCCGCGACGGCTGGGTCGGCTTCACCTACGCCGGCTGCCCGCTCGGCGAGGGCCTCCTCGACCACGACGGCATGATCGCCGCCGTCCGGGAGGCCCGGGGCGAGCGCCGCGTCAACCAGATCGTGGAGCACTGGCTCCCGTGGCAGGACGAGGGCTTCGACGCCACCGCCCGGCTCGAACACCAGTGGACGCAGCACAGCATCAGCACTCTCCTGAGGAGCGAGTAATGGCCACCGAGATCCAGACCCGGGCCGACGTCACGACCGTCGCCGTCATCGGGGCCGCCGGCAAGATGGGCCAGCGTGTCTCCAACAACCTGGTCGAGAGCGACTTCCGGGTGCTCTTCAGCGAGGCGTCCCCCCAGGGCCAGGAGCTGATCCGCGGCCTGGGCCGCGAGCTGACCGAGTCCGCCGACGCCGCCGCCCAGGCCGACGTCGTCATCCTCGCCGTGCCGGACGTCGTCCTCGGCAAGGTCTCCGAGGAACTGGTCCCGCTGATGAAGCCCGGCACCGTCGTCCTCACCCTCGACCCGGCCGCCGCCTACGCCGGCCTGCTCTTCGAGCGCGACGGCATCCACTACGCCTGCGCCCACCCCTGCCACCCGTCGGTGTTCCTGGAGCGCACCACCAAGGAGGAGTGGCAGGACACCTTCGGCGGCATCGCCGCCCCGCAGGAGGTCGTCGCCGCCTACGAGGGCGGCGACGAGGCCAAGCAGAAGCTGGCCGACTCCGTCATCCGCGTGATGTACGCGCCCGTGGTCGACGTCCACTGGGTCACCGTCAAGCAGCTCGCGGTGCTGGAGCCGACCCTGGTGGAGACCATCGCCTGTATGGTCGGCGCCCTGCTGACCGAGGCCCTGCACGAGACGGTGCACACCGTCGGCGTCCCGGAGAAGGCCGCCCGCGCCATGCTGCTGGGCCACACCCAGGTCGCCCTCGCCAACACCCTCAAGGGTTCCAACCCGTTCTCCGACGCCTGTCTGATCGCCATGGACTACGGCCGTGAGTCCATCGTGCGCGAGGACTGGAAGAAGGTCTTCGAGGACGAGGAGCTGGACAAGGTGATCACGCGCATGCTGAAGATCAAGGAGATCAAGCGCTGACGGTCCGCCGCCGGCCGCGCACCCGGCCCGGCCCCGCCGCCCACGGGGGACGGCGGGGCCGGGCCGCTGTCGTGCCGGAGACCGCCGGGGACGGGGTCAGGCCGTGCGCCGTTCGCGGAACGCCCAGTCCATCCTCGGCTCCATCACCCACCGCAGGACCCGCCGCACCGGCGAGGTGCACAGCAGGGTGACGACCACCGCGGCCACCACCGTGACGACCACCTCCCCGGCCGGCCGGCCCGTCCAGGCGGCGTGGCTCCAGTGCCAGTGGTTGGCGGCCTGGACGACGAAACCGTGCAGCAGGTAGCCGTACAGCGTGCCCGCGCCCAGCGCCGTGAACCAGGTCCGGCGGCCCGGCACCCAGGCCAGGAAGCAGGCGACCAGGGTCAGCGAGCAGCCGAAGACGGCCAGCGTCATCAGCGGCCCGTACCAGGCCGGCACGTCCATCTGCTCGGCACTGGCCCGGTGGAAGAACCACCCGTAGTCGAACCGGGGCACCAGCCAGTACGCCAGCGCGACGGCGCAGGCGAGGACCGGCACCGCCGCGACCCGCGCCGCGCGGCGGCGCACCGTCCGGAAGTGCTCCGGCTTCAGACACAGGCCCAGCACGAAGTACGGCAGGAACTGCAGCGTCCGCTGCAGATCGAGGTCGTCACCGATGTCCGGCGAGAGGGTCGCCAGCATCGCGACGGCCAGCGCGATCGGCAGCGGCCACCGCACGTGCCGCCAGAACGGCGTGGTCAGCCGCCAGACGAACAGCGCAGCCAGGAACCAGGTCAGGTACAGCGGGTCCAGCAGACTGACCGCCCGGTCCGGTTCGCCGTCGCTCCACCGGGTGAAGAAGGTGTACGCCGTCTCGAAGACGACGTACGGCACGACGACCCCGGTGAACAGCCGCTTGATCCGTCCCGGGCTCGCGTCGAAGTTCCGGGAGAAGTACCCGGAGATGACGATGAACGCCGGCATGTGGAAGGCGTAGACGACCGTGTAGAGGGCGGTGACGGCACGGCTGCCGTCGCGCAGCGGCTCCCACGCGTGCCCCACCGCCACCAGCACGATCGCCAGGTACTTGGCGTTGTCGAAGAACGCGTCCCGCTGCCCGGCGGGCCTGGCCGGCGTGGTCGCGGCGGGGCGCGGCGCGGCTTCGGCGGCCTGCGCGGCCGACATGGCCTCCGTCACACCGCCCCCACCGCATCGCACGAGCGACGCGAACCGGCGGATACGCGTCTTACCAGGGGCACGGGAGGGGCGAAGGCGATAGACATTCCGCGCGCCTTTCCATTTCCTGTGAAACCAAACCCCGTCCCGACGTGATCTTTTCGCCCGGTGTTCAGTCTCCGTAGGTGCGGACGTAATCGAAGTGCGCGGTGGCGCCGGCCGTGTTCAGGGAGACCAGGCCGATGCGCAGCGCCTGTCCGGCGGGCAGCGTCCAGACCCCCGTCCACGTCCAGTGCGCACCGTCGGTGCTGGTCGCGGCCCGGACCTCGGCTTCGTCCCCGGCGGTGTCGGCGTGGTACACCAGCCGCATCCACAGCGTCCCGGCCGCGGCACCGCCGAACATCGGACCGTACGCCACCGGGGTCGGCGGTGTCGTGGTGGGCCGCTCGCCCTCCTTGGCGAACTCGGTGACATGGGTCACCCTGCCGTCGGTGTGGCTGACCGGCAGTACCGCGTGGACCAGCTTGAAGTAGTGGTCGTCGTCGCCGTACAGCACCAGGCCCGCCTGCTGGTTGCCCGGCCCCGAGGCCAGCCGCAGCCGGGTCTCCACGACGAAGTCGCCCGGGGGCGCGTTCCGGGTGAGCACCGACGCGGTGTTGGCGAAGAGGTGCAGCTCGGCGGCTTGCGTCGGCCAGGACAGCGCCCCGTCGCCCGTGCCCGCCCCGGCCGCCGGGCCGCGCACCCAGCTCCACGCGGAGGAGAGCGCCGGGCCGTCGAACTCGTCGCTGTACGCCGGCAGCGGCCGCCCCGGCCGCGGCTCGGCGACCCGCCGGGTGACCGGTGTGTACAGCTCCACGGCCCCCACGTTGTCCGCCTCGGCCCCGTCCCCGCGCGCCGCGACACCGACCTTCCCGGCGTGCGCTGCGGACGCGGGCACGGTACGCCGCTGGGTGGCCACCGCGTCGCGCAGCCGGTCCGCGCTCACCTCCACGGTGAGGTGCCGGCCGCGCAGTTCTGCGGTGACGTTGTGCCAGGTGTCCCACGCGAAGTCCGCGGGCAGCGCCGTGACCTGCTCGCCGCGGCTGACTCCGCCCACCCGCACATCGGTGACCAGCGCGCCCCGGTCCCGGTCCAGCCGGGCGACCACGTGGTCACCGGCGTCCCGGTAGGCGAGGAGGAGGCCCGCGCCGCCGTCCGCCGAGGTCACCCGCAGATCGGCCTCGGCCCGCACCCGCGCGGGCGCCGTGTTTGACGACACCAGGTGGGCGGGGGAGGCGCCGGAGTGGGTCACGTGTCCGCCGGCGTCCGGCTCGCTCGCGGTCGCCCAGCCGCCCGTACCGGCGCCCCGGGCCCGCCACCCGGACAGCGACCCGTCGTTGAAGTCGCCACCGGCGTCCCACGTGCTGACCGGGGCCTGCTCGGCGCCGGTCGAGGGTCCGGCGCCGGCCCGCACCACCGGCCAGCCGTCGATCCAGTCCAGCCGGTCGATCAGCATCGGGCGCCGGCTGAGGGTGCGGTCGATGCCGGGGACCCGGTCCAGGTCGGGATCGGTGGCGGGGACGGCGTGGTAGACCAGCCAGTCCTGGCCGGACAGGTCGGTCTGCAGGGAGTTGTGGCCGGGGCCGATCCACTGCTCCCCGTTCGCGCCGACGACGATCCCGCCCTTGCTGGTGGCCGCCATCAGATCGACACCCCGGTCGTCGGTGAACGGCCCGGTCGGGCTGGTGGCGCGGCCGACCTTCACCTGGTAGCCGCTGTAGGCGCCGTCGCAGCAGCCGGCGTCGGAGTAGAAGAGGTAGTAGAAGCCGTCCCGCCGGACCACGAAGCCGCCTTCCATGCGGCGGCCCTGGGCGACCTCGGTGACCGTGCCCACGGTCCGGGTCCGGTCGGCGTTCATCCTCGCGACGCAGATGGTGTCGTAACTGCCCCAGTACAGGTAGGGCTGACCGCCCTCGTCGGTGAACTGGGCCTGGTCGATGTCCCCGGTGGCGCAGCCGCTGTCACTGTCCAGCACCGCGCCCCGGTCGGTCCACGGGCCGGTCGGGGCCGGGGCGGTGGCCACCCCGACGGTGTCCTTGTCGGGCACGGAGTAGTAGAGGCTGTAGTGCCCGTCCGTGTAGCGGATGTCGGGCGCCCACAGCCGCGAACCGCCGTGCCAGGACGGCTGGTCGGCGGGGGTGAACACCTCCCCGGCGTACTCCCAGTGCGTCAGGTCGGCGGACTTCAGGATCGGCAGCGTCCGCTCACCGGTCTCGCCCCGGCTCTGGAATACGGGGTTCTGGGTGCCGTAGGCGTACCAGTGGCCGTCCTTGCCGCGGATCACCGCCGGGTCGGGGAAGGTGTCGACGACGCCGGAGGTCACCGGGTTGGTGTACGCCGGCCGGGGCGCGGTCGGGGTGGCGTGACCGGTCGACGGCAGGGCGGCGAGGAGCAGGGCCGTGAGGAGCGTGGCCGTACGGCCGGTTCTCCGGGTCATGATCTGCCGGGGCCTTCCTGCTCGAAGGAACTGAGCGTCGGGTCGTAGTCCGAGGCACCGATGTCGTACATCGGCGTCATCCAGTGGTGGAAGTTGTCGCCGCGGTCCCGCAGCAGGTCGTACAGGCGGCGCGTCATGCGGCGCCGGACACCGGCCAGCTCGGGGTGCTCGTAGCGGTTGGACAGCTCGTGCGGATCGGTGTGCAGGTCGTACAGCTCGTTGACCGACTCGGGGTTGACGACCAGCTTGTAGCGGTCCTCGCGCAGCATCCGCTGCGGGTAGGGGAAGTGGTGGCCGTGGAACTCGGCCAGCAACTCGCCGGGCCAGTTCGGGCGTTCGCCGCGCACCAGCGGCAGCAGGCTGCGGCTGTCGGTGGCGGGGGAGGGGTCGGCGCCGGCCAGCTCCAGGAGGGTGGCGGTGCAGTCGGTGAGCGACACGAACTCGTTTCTGACCTGCGGCTGCTGACCGGGTACGCGGATGATCCCGGGGATGCGGTAGATGTCCTCGTACATGGCCGGGCCCTTGTCGTGCAGCCGGTGGGCGCCGGTGAACTCGCCGTGGTCGGCGGTGAAGAAGACGGAGGTGTCGTCGGTGAGGCCGAGTTCGTCGAGGCGGGCGAGGACGCGGCCGATCTGCTCGTCGATGAGGGTGACGTAACCCCAGTAGACGGCGATGAGTTCGCGGGTGACCTCGATCGGCATGGTGTCGAAGGTCCAGTGCGCGCTGTAGTTGCGCTGCACGGGAGGTTTGCCCTCGAAGGTCTCGGCGATGGAAGGGGGCAGCTCCACCAGTTCCGGGTCGTACATGTCGTAGTACGCGTCGGGGAGGAGGTAGGGCAGGTGGGGGCCGAAGAAGTGGGTGGCCAGGTAGAAGGGGCGGCCGTCGGCGGCGTACTTGTCGAGTTGCTCGATGGCGCGGGTGGCGAGGTAGTGCTCGAAGGTCGCCTCCACGGGCTGCCGGAGGCGGGCGGCCAGCAGGTTGCCCGGGTTGCCGTTGGGGGTCGTGCCGCGGACCGAATCGGTGATGCGGTACGGCGGCAGCCCGCGTTCCTCCAGGTAGGCCAGGTAGTCGGGGTGGTCGACGGGGTTGTGCCAGCCCGGCAGGTCGGGGCCGTCGAAGCCGTAGGAGGCGGCGTTGCGGTGCGTGCCGGCGTGCCACTTGCCGACCAGGCCCAGCTGGTAGTCGCGTTCGGCGAGTGCGGCCGGGAAGGTGAAGGCGTCCTCGCGCAGGTCCTCCAGGTAGCCCACGTTGCGTTCGTGGTTGGCCAGGAGGCGGTGGCGGAAGGGGGCCTGGCCGGTGAGGAGGCTGGCGCGGGCCGGGGTGCAGATGGCGGTCGGGGTGTAGAAGCGGTCGAAGCGGGTGCCGGTGGCCGCCAGCCGGTCCAGGTTCGGGGTGGCGACGTGCGGATTGCCGTAACAGCCCAGGGTGTCGACCCGGTGCTGGTCGGTCATCAGGAACAGGAGGTTCACGCGGCCGCCCTCGTGTAGAGGCCGGCGGTGTAGAAGGAGTCCGCGGCCGGGGCCTTCTTCAGCTGACCGGTGCTGACGAAGAAGTCGCTCATGCCGTCCAGCCACTTGCCGACGGTGCCGTCCTCGGTCTTGGCGACCAGGTCGGCGGTGGTCATGGTCCGCACGTTGGCGGCGTCCTCCTTCACCTTGTCCTCGGAGACCTTGAGCAGCTTCGCGGCGAGCGCGATCGACTCCTCCTTGTGCGCGGCCCGCCAGTCGTTGGCCTCCTGGAGCACCTTGACGACCTTCTCGGCGGTGGCGTCCTCGGCCTTGTCGCCCGCGACGAACGCGGTCGGGAAGCTGCCGCCGATCTCCTCGGTGCTGGCCACCTCCACCAGGTCCGGCACCTTCTCCCTGATGGTCGGGACGAGCGGGTACCAGATCCCGGCCCCGTCGATCTGCCCGGACGCGAAGGCGGTGACGACCGTCGTCGCGTCCATCACCACCTTGTCGATGTCGTCCATCGACATACCGGCCTGCCGCAGCGCCAGGTTGAGCACCATCTCGCCGGACGTCCCCTCGGGCACCCCGACCTTCTTGCCCTTCAGCCCGGCGACGGAGGTGATGCCGGGCTGGGCGATGACCCGGTCGGCGTAGGTCAGGGTGTTGATCGCGACGATCCTCGACCTGCCGGACGCGGGCAGCCACATGGCGCCGGGACCGATGTAGCCGTAGTCGAGGTCGCCGGTGCCGAGCGCCTGGATCTGGACCGGGCCGTTGACGAAGACCTTGTACGAGGCGGAGACGCCGTGCTTCTTCCACAGGGCCCGGTCGTCGGCGACGGCCAGCAGGCTCGCCCCGTTGTAGTCGGCGATGTAGCCGAACCGGACGCCGGTGCCGTCGCTGCCGGAGGAGTCGCACGAGGTGACGGAGAGGGAGAGTCCTGTCGCGGAGAGTGCCGATATGAAGCCGCGTCGAGACATGCTCATGACATAGATTCCTTAGGGGGCGGGTGCGGGGCGCGAGGGTGAACGGGGAAGGTCAGGCGGCCGGGGCCTGGTGGTAGACCGCGTGCCAGACGTCGTTGCGGACGCGGGCGAACTCCGGCGACAGCCGCAGCTCCTCGGTCCGCGGGTACGGCAGGTCGACGTCGACGACCCGGTGCACACGGCCCGGCCGGGCGGCCATGACGATCACCCGGCGGGCCAGGTAGACGGCCTCGTCGACGTCGTGCGTGACGAACATGACCGTGCGCCTGTCCCGGGTCCAGGTCTCCAGCAGCTGGTCCTGGAGCTGCACCCTGGTCAGCGCGTCCAGCGCGCCGAACGGCTCGTCCATCAGCAGTACTTCGGGGTCGACGGCGTAGGCCCGGGCGATCGCGCAGCGCTGCTTCATACCGCCCGACAGGGTCTTGGGCAGCGCGTTCGCGAAGTCGGAGAGCCCGACCAGGCCGATCGCCCGCTCGGCCCGCCGTCGGCGTTCGGCCGCGGGCAGCGGGGAAAGCTTCAGGCCGAACTCGACGTTGCCGCGCACGGTGAGCCAGGGGAAGAGCGCGTACTGCTGGAAGATGACGCCGCGTTCGGGACCGGGCCCGGTGACGTGCGCGCCGTCCACCAGCACCTCGCCCGCCGACGGCCGCACCAGACCCGCGGCCAGGTTGAGCAGCGTCGACTTGCCGCAGCCCGAGGGGCCGACGACGGTGACGAACTCCTGGTCGCCGATGTCCAGCGACACCCCGTCCAGGGCGGTGAAGTCGCCGCCCCTCATCGGGAACCTGCTCACCACGTCCCGGAAGGAGATCTTCGCGGCGGTCCGCGCCACCGGTGTGTCCACGGGGGTGTTCATCGTCGTTCCTGCCATCCGGTCAGGCGTCGTTCGGCGAGCAGCAGCAGCCGGTCCATGAGGAGTCCGATCACCCCGATGGTGATCAGCCCCACGAAGATGGTGGGGATGTCGTAGTAGGTCTGGGCGTGTGTCATCTGGTGGCCCAGCCCCTTGTCGGCGGCGATGAGTTCGGCGGCCACCACGGTTCCCCAGGCGGCACCGAGACCGATCCGCATACCGACCAGCAGGAAGGGCGTCGCGGCCGGGATCACCACCTTGAGGAACACCACCCGGTCCGGGGCGCCGAGCACCCGCGCGGCGTCGATGAGCGTGCGGTCCACGCCGATCACGCCCTGGAAGGCGGCCACCACGCTGGACAGGAAGGCCGCCAGGAAGATGACGAAGACCTTCGGGGTCTCACCGATGCCCATCAGCACGATGGCCAGCGGGATGATGGCCAGCGGCGGCACGGTCCGGAAGAACTGCACGTACGGTTCGAGCAGGCCGCGCGCCAGCGGGTACCAGCCCATCACGAACCCGACCGGCACGGCGAGCAGGGTGCCGAGGGCGAAGCCCAGGAACACGCGGCGCAGACTGGCCAGCGCGTCCGTCGGCAGGGTGCCGTCCTGGACGAGTTCCACGGCCCGCGAGCCGACCGGGAGCGGGCCGGGTACGTCCACCAGCCCGGCCGCGGCGACGACCGCCCACACGGCGAGGCCGGCCAGCAGCGCGACCAGGTTGAGCAGCAGCGGGGGCGGGGTGCGCCGGCCCCGGCGGGGCGCGGACGCGGAGGGTGTCTTGTCGGGTGCGGTGATCACAGCCATGGCGGCCTCTGCGGATACGGAGGGTTCACGGTCACTCCAGGGAGCCGGGCGCGGGATAGTGGGTGAGCAGGGGCGATTCGTGCAGGACGAGGGCGATGGCACCGAGCGCGCCGCCCGCCTCGCCGAGGGCCGCGGCCCGCAGGTCGGCCCTGGGCCGCGCGATCGGCATGAGGTGCGCGAGCAGGGCGCGTTCGACGGACCGGAAGAGGACGGGACCGGCCTCGGCGAGTTCACCGCCGAGCACCGTCACGTCGGGGCCGACCGCGTTGCACACCGCGGCGAGCACGGTGCCGACCCGGGTGCCGGCCGACTCCAGCACGCGGACGGCCGCCGGGTCACCGGGCAGCGCGGAGAGGAAGGCGGACAGGTCCGGCGCGGAGCCGTGGGCCTCCAGGACCGCGCCGATGGACGCGACCGTCTCCAGGCACCCGCGCTTGCCGCACGAACACCGGCGCCCGTCCGGCTCGGCCGTGATGTGCCCGAACTCGCCGGACAGCCCGCGCGCCCCGCGGTGCAGGGTCCCGCCGGTCACCAGCCCGCCGCCGACCCCGTACGACAGCCGCAGGTACAGCACGTCCCGCACCCCGGCCGCCGCTCCCCAGGTCGCCTCGGCCAGCGCGGCCAGACGGGTGTTGTTGTCGACGAGCACGGGAACGCCGAAGCGCTTGCGCAGGAGCACGGGGAGGTCGGCGCGGGTGGGGGCGGACGACCGCTTCGACTCCTCGGGGTCCGCCGGCAGGTCGTCCACCGGGCCGACCACACCGACACCCACGCCGCTGAGAGCGCCGAGCCGCAGCGCCCCGCCGGCCAGCCGGGCCACCAGCCGCTCGGCGAGGTCGGCCCGCGCCTCCCAGCCGAGACCGGCGGAGTGCGCCTCGCTCGCCGAACCGATCACCTCGTGCGCCACGTTGACCGCGGCCACGTGCACCGCGCGCCGGGCGAAGTCGACCCCGATCACCTGACCGGCCTCGGGGTGCAGGCTCAGCGTCTCGACCGGGCGGCCCCGGCGGCGCTCGGCGGGCGCGGGCGCCGTGGCCACCACGGCACCCCCGTCCATCAGAGCGACGACGATGTCGTACAGCGTCGTGCGGGACAGGCCGCTGAGCCTGCCCAACTCGGCGCGGCTGAGCGGACCGTGCGTGCGCAACAGCCTGAGGACGAGCTCCTCGTGCCCGCGCCGCAGCCGTGCGAGGGGGCCCTGGTGGTCGGATGCCATGCCGCCAGGATGGGGACGCCCCGTTTTAACGTCAACACCCCGGAAAAAATCCGTGGGGATACTTCACGCGGCCGCAAGGGGCCGCAACAAACCGCAACGAACCGCAAGGCGCCGTAACGGCCGGAGGCCGGTTCCAGGGCCGGTCCGGGGCCGGTCCAGGCGGTTCCGGGTCCGGTCCGGTCCGGGGCCGGTTCAGGCGTCCCGGACGCACCGGAAGCCGAGGTTGCCCGTGCTGCTGTCCGGGGTGTTGGCGGTACGCGCCGCGACGCGGTAGCGGTTGCAGTACGAGTGGTGGCACAGGTACGAACCGCCGCGCATGATCCGCGAGGTGCCCCGCGCCGGGCCCTTGGGATCCGTGCGCGGCCGGCTGGTGTGATCGGTGCCCCAGTGGTCCGCGCACCACTCCCAGACATTGCCGGCCATGTTGTAGAGCCCGAAGCCGTTGGGCGCGTAGGCGTCCACGGGCGCGGTGCCCAGGTAGCCGTCCTCCGCCGTGTTCTTGGTGGGGAAACGGCCCTGCCAGATGTTGCAGCGGTGTTCCCCCTCGGGCGTCAGTTCGTCGCCCCACGGGTAGCGGGCCTGTTCCAGTCCGCCCCGGGCGGCGTACTCCCACTCCGCCTCGGTGGGCAGCCGGAGGCCGGACCACCGGGCGAAGGCGACCGCGTCGTTCCAGGAGACGTGCACCACCGGGTGACCGGCCCGGTCGTCGACCGAACTGCCCGGACCTTCGGGGGCACGCCAGTGGGCGCCCTCGACACCGCACCACCACGGGGTCTGCGGCGGCCGGGCCGCGCCACGCCGCAGGGCCGCGGGGAGGAACCCGGCGAACACGTAGGACCAGCCGAACCGTTCGGCCTCGGTGACATGGCCGGTGGCGTCGGCGAAGCGGGCGAAGCGCTCGTTGGTCACCGCGTGCGCGTCGATCCAGAACGGCGACACGGTCACCTCGCGGACGGGGCCCTCCCCGTCCGCCGGGAACCCTTCCCTGTCGTCGGTGCCCATGAGGAACGAGCCGCCGTCCAGGCGGACCATGCCCTTTGGGACCGTGCCCCCCGCCGCGGTGCCCGCCCGGGCCACCGGCCCGGGGGACACGCCCACGGCGTGCGGCGCGGACCCGGCGGCGTTCGTCGTGGACGGTGCGCGGTGCGGCGCGGGCGGTGCGGCGCGCGGCGCGGGCGGTGCGGCGCGCGGACCTTCCGGCGAGGGTGCGCAGCAGTTCGCCGACTCCGTCCCGGGCCCTCCCACATGACCTCCCGCCTCGGACCGGTGCATGTCCCGAGGCTACGCCACGGGGGGAGGCGCTCCGGTGTCCCGGGGCACGGGCCCGTGCCGTAGTCCTTCCGCGTCGTGTGCGGAACGGATCCGCATGCCCGGCCGGCGACGGTGCACGGTCAGGTACGTCAGCCCCTGCGCACCCGCCTCGACGCCGCGCGTCGCACCGTGCGGCAGCCAGGTCAGAGCACCCGCGCGCAACGGGCGCGGGCCGTCGGCGCACACCAGGGCGCCGTCGCCGCCCAGTACCAGGAGCAGTACGTCGAGATCCGGCTCGGTGTGCGGGTCGACGCGGGCCGCCGGCGGGAGACGGACCACGTTGGCGTCGAGCTGCCGTCCGCTTTCCGCGAGCTTCCACAGCGCTCCGGCCGGTGCGTCGTCCAGGGCCGCGAGCGCGGCGGTGTCGCACAGCGACCGGGGGAGGGGCCCGCCCTCGCCGTCCTCCGGTGTCGTCATCGGCTGGTCACCATCTCTCGTCTCCGGGGCCGCGTCGCCGCCCGGAACCGGTGGCGACTTTCAAACAAGAATCCTCCCACCAGGGCTCACCGCCTACCTGTGCGGACCGGTGCCCTTCACGCGGGCCGTCCGCGGTGACCTGCTGCGCCGCGGGGTGCCGGCCGAGGCGCTCCACCACGAGGTCTTCGGGCCCGACCTGTGGCTGGGGGAGCAGGAGGAGCCGGCGGTGGCGTGGCGGGCGGGCGGCGGCGCGGGCGACCGGCGGTCAGCGCGGGGTCAGGGGTGCCGTCCCGGTGTCGGCGGTTGCCGTCGCGGTCGGGTCCGCAAGGGCCGCGGGGGGCTGGGACTGGGGGACCGTCGTCTCCAAACGCGCGCTCGTGGTCCGGCCGGCCCGGCCGGACCAGGCCGCCCAGCGGCCCTCGCGCCGGGCCACCGTGATGGGCCGGCCGAAGCAGGCGGTGAGCCGGTCGTCGGTCAGCACCTCCGCCACGGGCCCACGGGCCAGGATCCGGCCCTCCCGCAGCAGCAGGGCGTGGCCGACGACCGGGGACAGCTCCTCGAGGTGGTGCGTCACCGTCACGGTGGCCAGCCGCGGACGCCCCTCCGCCAGCTGGTGCAGGGCCTCGATGAGATCCTCCCGGGAGGGCAGGTCCAGGGCGTTGAACGGCTCGTCCAGGAGCAGCAGGGCGGGGTCGGCCATCAACGCGCGGGCGATCAGGATCCGGGCCCGCTGCCCGCCCGAGCACACCCCGTACGGACGGTCCGCCAGCTCCTTGATGTCCATCTCGGCCAGCAGTTCGTGGGCCCGTCGCCGTACCTCGTCGTCGTACATCCGCCACAGCGGCTGCACGGTGCCGGTGTGGCCGGTCAGGACGACGGCGTGCGCGCCCAGGTTCTCCGGCACGCGCTGCGCGGAGGAGACGTGGCCGATACGGGCGCGCAGTTCACGCACGTCCACCCGGCCGAGCCGGGCACCCAGGACCTCGACATCGCCGGTCGTGGGGTGCATCAGCGCGCCCAGCAGCCGCAGCAGGGTCGTCTTGCCGGCGCCGTTGGCCCCGAGCAGGGCCCAGTGCTCTCCGGCCCGCACGGACCAGTCGATGCCGTCCAGGATCACCTGGCCGGTCGTGAAACGGCGGACGCCGACGCCCTGGAGCAGGACGACCGCCCCCTGAGTGCCGTCCACCGTGCGCGCCGCTGTCTGCCCGGCCATGCGTGAACTCCTCTCGGCTGCGGACTGCGCCGCCTGTCGGACCAGGGTAGGTATAGACACCATATTGTCGCCTCGCGGTCCGAGTCCTGGACGGCGCCGTCGGGCGGCCGGCGACGGGACATCGGCCGACAGCGGGAAACAGGGGAGGTGGCGCGCGGGCGTACGGCATGCGCCGTCGCGCGGCCTCGTGGAGCCCGGTGAACGCGCGGCGCAGGAGCACGCGCCGCGCGGACGGTGCGAACCGGACGGCACGAACCGGACTGCGCGAACCGGGCGGCCCGGCAGGAGGCCGAGCCGGCCCGCGGCGCGGTACCGGCCGGCCGGGGGCCGCCGGTCGCTGGGCCACCGGCCGCCCGCCCACCGCCCTCGCCCACCGTCGGTGTTCCCCGCCGGCGAGCCCGCCGCCCCGGCCCCGGAACCCCACCGCGTCCCGGCCCGGCCTGTCCCGCTCATGTCTCCCGCACGGGCGCGTACACCTCCGGACGCAGCCCGAACGTCCACGCCACCCCCTCCTTGGCCGTCCGGGTCGCCGGTGGGACCCGGAGCCAGTACGTGCGCCGGGTGCCGTCCGGTTCCGGGGTGGAGTTGAGGACCTCCACCATCACCACCGGCTCGTCGTCGGCCAGGTCGATCCGCCACAGGACGCCGGTCTCGTCCCGGTCCAGCGGGCGCGCGCCGGAGTCGGCCAGGTAACGGTCGTAGCCGTAGTGCTCCAGCATGACCCGGCGCAGTTCCGCGTTCTCCTCGGCGCGGATGCGTTCCGGTGTCAACGTGGGCAGTTCGGCCAGGAAACCGGCAGGTACGGGCATGCCCCGCCAGGCGTACAGGGCGAAGCCGTCGGGGAAGGCCAGCGCGGGCCCGTCCCCGCGGTCGAGCCGCCCGGCCTCGTCGCGGTGCAGTGCGACGGGGCGCTCGCAGACCACCGCCGCCTTCGCGAACGGCCACCACCAGCCGGCGCTGCGGGCGACGAGGGCCAGACCGTCGAGGGGGGCCCGGTCCGTGCGGAACGCGGCGAGCCAGGGCGCGTCGTGCTGGCCCAGGACGGCGTCCAGCAGGATCAGACGGATCTCCGCCGCGGCTTCGGTGTCCTCACCGGCGAGGTCCTCCAGCACACCGCGGTGTATCCGGTCGACGAGCGACCGCACCGGGTCCCACAGCCGTCCACCCGTCGCGGACCACTGCTCCGACCAGCCGACGGCGCCCAACTCGGCGTGGACCCGGTCGCGTTCCTGCGCCCACGGCGCCGTGCGCACCGCCTCGCGGACGCTCGGACCGGTGTCCGTCAGGTCCCGCACCAGCCGCACCGCCTCGCGCGGCGAGCGCGCCCACAGCACCCGCTCGGGTCCGGCCAGTCCGGCCCGCAGGTAGGCCAGCCGTACGCCCTCCTCGGCCGCCGGGCGGTCGGCGGGCACCGTCGCCATGGCCCGCAGGCGCCAGCGTTCCACCTCGTCGGCGTCGACCCGGACGACCGGCTCCCCGCCACCGCCGGTCTCCTGCCCCCTGGCTTCCTGCCCCATGGCTCCCCACGTCGTCCCCGGCGCCCCAGCCGACTGCGCCATGCCCTGCCCGGTCCCCATGCCCTGTCCCTCGGCCGTCACGGTCAGCTCGTTCGTCACGGTCCCCTCCTTCGTCACGGTCCCCTCGGCAGCCTCGGTCAGCTCGGCCGTCACGGTCCCCTCCTCCGCAGGCCCCACCGTCAGTCCGCGACGATCCGCACCGACCCGGGCACGTACTCCCGCTGCCGGATCACCCGGTACCACCCCTTGGGCAGGACGATCGCGGCATGCTCCTCGTGGACCACCCGGCCGCCCCCGGGCAGCCGCAGCAGGAACGGGCCCGACGGGCCGGGCTCCCGCACCAGTTCTCCCGGACCGATCACCGCGTGGGCGTGGCCGGTGACCTCGCCGAGGGCCAGGACGAGACGGCCCTTCGCGTCCCGCGGCTCCTTCGGCGCCCGGCGCACATGCGGCGGCACCGCCTCGTCCGCGACGGGCACGATCAGCACGTCTCCCTGCCGGTACATGGGTGTCCCCTCTCCAGCCGGCGCACGGCGCACCGGCCATGGAAAAACCGTACGGGCCACCACTGACATCGACAGGGGCAGGCGGGTTTTGGCGGCCGTGGCCCCACCACCGACCGACGTCCTGCCGGACCGTCCTCCGGCCGTCCTGTCCCACGGGCCGCGGCCGAGCCCGCACCCGGCCGATGTCAGTGCCGGTTGGTAGAACTGCTGGCACATCGCCGTACCGCGTCCGTTCTCACGTCAGGATCCGTCCGCATGGCCTTCAGTGACACGCTGAGCGAGCTGTACCGCCTGCCCGTCGTCGACTTCCCCGGCGAGGGCCGGGAGGCAGGTCTGCCGGCTGCCGCCTCCGCGCCCGTCGTCGCCCGGCTGGAGGCGCTCGACCCGAGCGCGGACACGCCGGGCGACGAGGGCGCCGCCGCGCTGCTCGCCGGCCGGCCCCTCACCCACCTGGGCGCGTTGAACCTCGACCACCACTTCCTGAGCGAGCCCGTGGCCCGGCGGCTGCGTGAGTCACTGGAACCGCACGGCGTGCGCCTCATGCTCGAACCCGCCGGGCACGGAAACGGACGGGAGCGCTATGTCGCGGTCTCGGAGTGACATCGGCCCACGTCTCGCGGTCGTGGGCAACCCCGAGAACCGGCGGGTGACGCTGTTCGCCGCGGCGGCGACCGGGGCCGGCCTGCCCGCACCGCGCGTCGTGCCCTGGACAGAGGTGCTGCGCACGGGCGGGGCCGTCTTCACCCCCGACGAGGTCGTCCGGATCGACTCGCCCGGCGAGCACCCGGGCGTCGACCGTGAACTGCGCGGCGTCGGCGATCCCACCCGGGTCGAGGGATCCGCCCGCTGGTACCGGCGCTTCCTGACCGCCGTGCGCGGCCTGGAGGGCGGGCAGCGCCTCGACGATCAGGACGAACTGGCCGTCCTGTTCGACAAACGCCGCTGCCACGCGGTCCTCGACGCGGCCGGTGTCCCGGTGCCCTTCTCCCCGACCTCCGCGCCACCGACCCCGCCGACCCCATCGACCCCGCCGACCACCCCGACTCCGGTGGTCCACGGCTGGGACGACGTACGGAGGCTGATGCGCGAGCACCGGATGCCGCGGCTGTTCGTGAAGCTCGCGCACGGCTCGTCGGCGTCCGGTGTCCTCGCCGTGGAGGCCTCGCCGAGAGGCCGCGTCCGGGCCACCACCTCGGTCGAACTCGCCCCGGACGGCGCCCTGTTCAACTCGCTCGACGTACGGCGTTACGAGCGGGAGTCCGACATCGCCGCCATCGTCGACACCCTGGCTCCCGACGCACTGCATCTGGAACGGTGGGTGCCCAAGGCGTCGCAGGGCGGCCGGGCGGCCGATCTGCGGGTGGTCGTGGTCGCCGGACGGGCCACCCACGCGGTGGTCCGCACCAGCACCTCACCCATGACCAACCTCCATCTCGGCGGCGCCCGCGGCGACCTCGACGCGGCCCGGGACGCGATGGCGGCGGCGGGCGCGTCCTGGGCCGAGGCGCTCGCGGTGTGCGAACGGGCCGCGGCCTGTTTCCCCCGCACCCTCTGCGTCGGCGTCGACCTGCTGCCGGTCACCGGATGGCGGCGGTTCGTGGTCGGCGAGGTCAACGCCTTCGGTGACCTGCTGCCCGGTCTGACGGGCCTGCCCGGAAGCGGCGCCGAGGGCCTCGACACCTACGCCGCCCAGGTCGCCGCCGTCCTGCGCACGGCCGGCCCGCGCCACCCGCACCAGTACGGAACGGAGGAGCAGTATGCCAGGCCCTGACCGGCGCCGAGCCTGCCCAAAGCCGCCCACCGGACCCGGTGCGGCCGGACCCGACATGAACGAGATCGTCGGCAGCCACGACCTGCTCCTCGTCACCCTCGACACCCTGCGCCACGACGTCGCCGCCGAACTCGCTGCGGCGGGCCGCATCCCGCACCTCGCCCGGCATCTGCCCGGCGGACGCTGGGAGAAGCGGCATGCCCCCGGCAGCTTCACCTACGCCTCCCACCAGGCGATCTTCGCCGGGTTCCTGCCCACCCCGGCGGCTCCCGGCCCCCATCCACGCCTGTTCGCGGCGAGCTTCGCCGGCAGCGAGACCACCGCGGACCGCACCTGGGTGTACGACACCCCCGACCTCGTCTCCGGTCTCGCCGGAGCCGGGTACCACACGGTGTGCGTCGGGGGAGTGGGCTTCTTCAACAAGCGGGGCCCCCTGGGCTCGGTGCTGCCGGGCATGTTCCAGGAGTCCCACTGGGAGCCGGAGTTCGGGGTCACCTCACCCACCTCCTTCGAGCACCAGATCACGCGCGCCGAGCAGGTGGTGCGAGAACTCCCGCACGACAAGAGGCTGTTCCTCTTCGTCAACGTCTCCGCCCTGCACCAGCCCAACTGGTTCCACCTGCCCGGCGCCACCCGCGACGCCGGTGACAGCCGCGAGACCCACGCCGCCGCCCTGGAGTACGTGGACCGGCACATTGGCCGCCTGTTCGCCGTCGCGAGCAGCAGGCGCCCGTGTTTCGCCATCGTCTGCTCCGACCACGGCACGGCGTACGGCGACGACGGCTACACCGGCCACCGCCTCGGCCACGAGTCGGTGTGGACCGTGCCCTACGCCCACTTCGTCCTGGACTCCCAGACACACGGGACCCCCGGACCCCCCGAATCCCCCGAGTCCGCCCCCGCCGGAGCCGCCCGATGACCCCCGCCCACGCCTCCGCCACCGTTCCCACCCCCACCCCTACCCCCGTCCCCGCTCCTGCCCCCACCCCCGTCCCCGCTCCCGCTCCTGCCCCCGCCTCCGCCCCCGCCCTCCGGCCCGCCGGCCGGCACCCGAGCCCCTACCAGCACTACGTCTACGCCTACCCCCACAAGACCGCCTACCGGCGCCTGACCGGCCGCCCGGCGCTGCGCTCCCTGTGGGCGGCCGAACCCAAGGACGCCCTCTCCCTCTACCTGCACATCCCGTTCTGCGAGGTCCGCTGCGGCTTCTGCAACCTCTTCACCCGCACAGGCGCCCCGGACGGCCTGACGACCGCCTACCTGGACGCCCTGGAACGGCAGGCCACCGCCGTAAGGGAGGCGCTCGGCGGCACCGGCGCCCCGGTCCGGTTCGCCACCGCCGCCTTCGGCGGCGGCACCCCCACCTTCCTCACCGCCGCCGAACTCCAGCGCCTCTGCGACATCGCCGAACACCGCATGGGCGCCGACCTCGCCGCCGCACCCCTGTCGGTCGAGGCGTCACCCGCCACCGCCACCGCCGACCGGCTCGAAGTCCTCGCCGGACGCGGCACCACCCGGCTGAGCCTGGGCGTGCAGAGCTTCGACGAGACCGAGGCCCGGGCCGCCGTACGGCCCCAGCGCCGCGCGGACGTCGAGGCGGCCCTCGGCCGCGTCCGCGACGCCCGCATACCGGTCCTCAACATCGACCTCATCTACGGCATCGACGGCCAGACCGAGACGACCTGGCTGCGCTCGCTGGACGCGGCCCTGGCCTGGCGGCCCGAGGAGCTGTACCTCTACCCCCTCTACGTCCGGCCCCTGACCGGTCTCGGCCGCCGCGCGGGCGAGACCGACCCCGCCTGGGACGCGCAGCGCCTGCACCTGTACCGGGCCGGTCGCGACCACCTCCTCGCGCACGGCTACGAGCAGCGCTCCATGCGCATGTTCCGCCGCGCGGACGCCGCACCGCGGGGCGCCGACGACTACGCCTGCCAGACCGACGGCATGATCGGCCTGGGCTGCGGAGCCCGCTCCTACACCGCCGGGCTGCACTACTCCTTCGACTACGCCGTCGGCATGCACGAGATCCGCGCGATCATCGACGACTACGTCTCCCGCCCGGCCGCGGACTTCGCGCACGCCGAGTACGGCCGCCGTATCGGCGCGGACGAAGCCCGCCGCCGTCACCTGCTCCAGTCGCTGCTCCAGGCCGACGGCCTCGACACCGCCGACTACCGCGCCCGCTTCGGCCGTACGCCGCGGGACGACTTCGCCGCCGAACTCGACCGGTTCGCCGACCGCGGCTGGCTGGCCGGCGACGGCACCCCGGGCACGGTCCTGCGGCTGACCCCGGAGGGGCTGGCCCACTCCGACGCGATCGGACCCGAGCTGTTCTCCCCGGCGGTACGGGCCGCCATGGCCGCCTACGAACGGAAGTGACCGACGCGCCGTGGACCTGACCGTGCTCTACCGCGGGCCCCTCGCCTCCTGCGACTACGACTGCCCGTACTGCCCCTTCGCCAAGCGGCGCGACAGCCGCGAGCAGCTCCGCGCGGACCGGGCGGCCCTGGAGCGGTTCGCCGGGTGGGCGGCGGACAGCACCGACGACCGGCTGTCGGTGCTGTTCACGCCCTGGGGCGAGGGCCTGACGCGCTCCTGGTACCGGCGCGCCCTGACCGGGCTGTCGCACCTGCCGCACATCCGCCGGGTGGCGATCCAGACCAACCTCAGCTGCCGCACCGAATGGCTCGCCGACGCCGACCCCGGCACCCTCGCCCTGTGGTGCACCTACCACCCCGGGCAGACGCCGTACGACCGCTTCCTGGCCAAGTGCCGGGAGCTGGCCGCCCGCGGGGTGCGCTTCAGCGTCGGTGTCGTCGGCCTCCCCGAGCACCTCGGCGCGGCCCGCCGGCTCCGTGCCGACCTGCCCGACCACGTCTACCTGTGGATCAACGCCGCCGAGGGCCACGCCTACGACGACGCCCAGGCGGCGGCCTGGACCGCCCTGGACCCGCTCTTCCCCTACAGCCGCCACCCCCACACCAGCGCCGGCCTGCCCTGCCGCACGGGGGAGTCCGTCATCTCGGTCGACGGCGACGGCACGGTACGCCGCTGCCACTTCGTCCGCGCCGAACTGGGAAACCTGTACGACGGTTCCTACCGGGCGGCCCTGCGCCCGCGCCCGTGCCCGCTGGCCGTCTGCGACTGCCACATCGGCTACGTCCACCTGGAGACGCTGCCCCTGTACGACGTCTTCGCGGGCGGTGTCCTGGAGCGGGTGCCCGCCGGCCCCGGGCCCCGGGCCCCCGACGTCACGTCAGGTCGATCAGCCGGTCCAGGGCCGTGCCGTCCGCCCAGCGGCGCAGCAGCGCACCGTCCATGAGGCGGGTGCCGGCCCGCTGCCGGGCCCAGCGCGCGTCCCGGCCGCTGAAGGTGCCGCGGTGCACGATCAGCAGGACCGCGGGTTCGGCGTCCGCGCGGCGGGATCGGGAGACGGGCGGGTCCTCGTCGGGCAACGGCTCGGCGACGGGGCGGAACGCCACCTCCAGCCGGTGGCCCCGGGGATGGCGTGCCCGCACCCGGGGGCGGACGCGCTCACCGGACGGCGGCCGGACCGACCAGCCGTCCCGGCGCAGCATGCGGGTGACGGCGAGCGCGAGACCCTCCGTGTCCAGGGCGGCGATCTCCGCCGCCGTGTAGCGGCCGCGGCGGCGCCGGGCCGGCGGGCGCAGCCGTCCGGCGACGACCGGTACGACCACCGCGAGGAGCGCCAGGAAAGCGAACGGCACCACGACGCCCAGGGAACGGTAGCCCGCCGCGAGCCCCGCGACCCCGGCGCACAGCACCAGGACCAGCCCGGTCAGCGCCGGGAGCACCTCGCGGAACTCCGGCCCGTGCCGTCCCTGGGCCCGCAACAGCCGTACCGTTTCCCGGCGTCGGGCCCGGCGGGATCCGTCCCGGCCGGTCGTGCTGCGCCACATTGTCACCGGAGCCGCCCCCCTGCTCCCTGCCTGTGCGGGCATACGAGACAGGCATACCCTTGCGGGGCGTACGGTTCCCGGCGCGGTCCGGTTTCGGTCAGCTTTCGGCCGAAACAGGCGCGGGGCGGGCGTTTGCGCGCGGAGCGAGGGGCAAACCGGAGTCCATGACTGAACCGAACAACGACACGAACCAGAAGCCGGACACTCGCCCCGGCACCCAGTCCGGCACCCAGTCCGGCACCGAGTCCGACGCCACGAAGACGAAGTCGACCGCCGCGGCCAAGGCCCGGCAGACCGCCGGCAAGGCGACGGCTCCCGCGTCCCGGGCCGCGAAGGACGCCGCGGGCAAGGCCGGTGACGTCGCGTCAGCGGCCGGCTCCGGCGCGGAACGCGCGGCCGGCGCGGCCACGGCTGCCGCCCAGAGCGCGGCCAAGGGCGTCGAGGCGGGCCGTCAGGCCGTCCTGGCGACGACGGGACAGGTCGCCGGAGCCGCCAGGACCGCCTGGACGGTCATCGCCCACCGCAAACTCGTCGCCGCCGGTGTGGGGGCGGGCCTGACCGCGCTGACCGCCGTCTCCTACGCGGCCGGCCGCCGCTCGGCCCACCACGCCCACGGCCCCGTCACCCGCCTGACGGGCGGGCGGATCTGACCGCCGGCCCGGTCACCCGCGGCCGCGCACCACGCGCCGTCCGTGTCCCGGTCCGCCGCTCGCCGGCATGACGCGCCGTCCGTGTCCCGGCCCGACGCCCGCCGGCACGGCGGCGCCGTCCCGCGCCCGGTCCGCCGCTCACCCGCTACGCGTCCGCGCCGGCCGCCCGAGTCACCCGCAGCTGTGCCGGACCGACCGTGAGCACCCCGTCGCCCAGCGGCGCGCACCGCACCCCGCCCCCGCCGCGCAGCGCGCGCTGGGCGCCGGGGCCGATGGTGACGTCCATCCAGGCGCAGGGCCGGGCCGGGCGGTTCACGGCGAAGGGCACCGGCCCCGTACCGCAGTCCAGGCTGATGACGGCGCCGACGAGGGAGTCGATGTCGACGCCCGCGAGCAGGACGTTGCGGCGGGTGTGGCGCAGGTCGACGGACGGGTCGACTTCCCTGGGCAGGCGTTCCGCGGACATGATCGTCACCGAGGCGTCACGATGGGCGGGACGCCCGTAGTAGCGGTCCCCGACCAGTCCCAGGCCGCGCCGCACCTCCACCCGCCGCACGCGCTCGTCGGACGGGCCGGGCGAGGGCCCGTCCGCGGGGCGCCCGGCCAGCCGGTGCGCGGGTGACACCAGCAGCTGCCGCACCTCCACCTCGATCACACGTCCACCCTAAGGCCGGCCGCGCGGGGCCAGGAGCCGGAACGCGGTTCGCGGGGCAGGCCCGCCCCCGGGCGCTCCCCGGAGGCGGGGGCCGCGTTCGCCCGCCGGGGAGCGAAGGCGCCGGGTCCGCCCCGGGTGTGCCGGGGACAGGGGGGAAGATGGGTCCGCGAGCGAATGTCCGATTCGATCGCCCGATTCGATACGGAGGAGTGGGCGCATGCAGCACGACCGAGCCGGTCAGCCGGCCGGACCCGAGGACCTGATCGACGTCGCCCGGCTGGTGACGGCGTACTACGCGCTGCACCCCGACCCGGCCGAGCCGGGCCAGCGCGTGGCGTTCGGCACGTCCGGACACCGGGGATCGTCGCTGAACGCGGCGTTCAACGAGGACCACATCGCCGCGACCAGCCAGGCCATCTGCGAGTACCGCGCCGAGCAGGGCACCACCGGCCCCCTCTTCCTCGGTGCCGACACCCACGCCCTGTCCGAGCCGGCCCGGGTGACCGCCCTGGAGGTGTTCGCGGCCAACGACGTCACCGTGCTGATCGACGAGGCGGACGGCCACACCCCCACCCCGGCGGTCTCGCACGCGATCCTCACCCACAACCGGGGCCGCGCCTCCCACCTCGCCGACGGCGTGGTGGTGACCCCGTCGCACAACCCGCCCGCCGACGGCGGCTTCAAGTACAACCCGCCCAGCGGCGGCCCCGCCGGCTCGGACGCGACCTCCTGGATCCAGGACCGCGCCAACGAGCTCGTCGCGGCCGGTCTGAAGGGCGTACGCCGCCTGCCCTACGCCAAGGCGCTCGCCGCGCCCGGCACCGGCCGCTACGACTTCCTCGGCACCTACGTCGCCGACCTGCCGGCTGTCCTGGACCTGGAGGCGATCCGGTCCGCGGGCGTGCGCATCGGCGCCGACCCGCTGGGCGGGGCGTCGGTCGCCTACTGGGGCCGGATCGCCGAGCAGCACCGCCTTGACCTGACCGTGGTCAATCCGCTGACCGACCCGACCTGGCGGTTCATGACGCTGGACTGGGACGGGAAGATCCGGATGGACTGCTCGTCGCCGCACGCGATGGCCTCGCTGATCGCGGGACGCGACCGGTTCGACATCGCCACCGGCAACGACGCCGACGCCGACCGGCACGGCATCGTCACCCCGGACGCGGGCCTGATGAACCCCAACCACTTCCTCGCCACCGCCATCTCCTACCTCTACGCCCACCGCGCCGACTGGCCCGCGGACGCGGGCGTCGGCAAGACGCTGGTCTCCTCCGGGATGATCGACCGGGTCGCCGCCGGCCTGGGACGGCGCCTGGTCGAGGTCCCGGTCGGCTTCAAGTGGTTCGTAAACGGTCTGGTGGACGGCTCGCTCGGCTTCGGCGGCGAGGAGTCCGCGGGGGCGTCGTTCCTGCGGCGGGACGGTTCGGTGTGGACCACCGACAAGGACGGGATCATCCTGGCACTGCTCGCCTCCGAGATCACCGCCGTCACCGGGAAGACGCCGTCCCAGCACTACGCGGCCCTCACCGAGCGGTTCGGCGAGCCGGCCTACGCGCGCATCGACGCCCCGGCGACCCGGGAGGAGAAGGCCCGCCTGGCCAAGCTGTCCCCGGCGCAGGTCACGGCCGACCGGCTGGCCGGGGAGCCGGTGACGTCCGTGCTCACCGAGGCGCCCGGGAACGGCGCGTCCATCGGCGGCATCAAGGTGACCACCGAGAACGCCTGGTTCGCGGCCCGCCCGTCCGGCACCGAGGACGTCTACAAGATCTACGCGGAGTCCTTCCGCGGACCGGACCACCTGAAGCAGGTGCAGGACGAGGCCAAGGACGTCGTCCTCACCGCCCTGGGCGGCTGACGCCGCGCCGGCAGCGCCGTCGGTCCCGCGAGACCGGCGGCGCTTTTTCACACCCGTTCATTGAACGTTTCAATCAGCCTCGCTGATCTTATTCTGTGAGAAGTGTTGACCTCTCCTGTGCCTCAACTTAGCGTCTCCGGCGGCAAACTTAAACGTTTCAAACGTTGCGCTGTCCGTCCGAAGGAGCACGGTACGTTGCCCGCACACCGCGCGTTGCCCAGACCGTCCCGCCGCGGCGTCATCGCCGCGTCCGCCGCCTCCGCCGCCGCGGCCGCCACCGCTCCGCCGGCCCCCGCCACCGCGGCCCCCGCCCCCGCCCCCGCCCCGGCGTCCAGCACCTCGGCCCACAGCCCCGGCGCCCCGGCCGGACCCGCGACGGACGGCCCGGCCCTCGCCCCCTTCGCCCTGTCCGAGGTCCGCCTCCTCGACAGCCCGTTCCTCGCCAACATGCGCCGCACCTGCGCGTACCTGCTCTTCGTCGACCTCGACCGGCTGCTGCACACCTTCCGCCGCAACGTCGGCCTGCCGTCCTCGGCGGAGCCCTGCGGCGGATGGGAGGCCCCCGACGTACAGCTGCGCGGCCACACCACCGGCCACCTGCTCAGCGCCCTCGCCCAGGCCCACGCGGCCACCGGCGACCCCGCCTACGGCGACAGGGGCCGCGCCCTGGTGTCCGCGCTGGCGGCCTGCCAGCAGGCCGGACCGGCGGCCGGCTTCCACCGGGGCTACCTCTGCGCCTTCCCGGAGTCGGTCTTCGACCAGCTGGAAGCCGGCGGCAGACCCTGGGCGCCGTACTACACCCTGCACAAGATCATGGCCGGACTGCTCGACCAGTACCGGCTGAGCGGGAACAGACAGGCGCTGGCGGTGCTGCTGGAGACGGCCGCCTGGGTGGAGGCGCGCACCGCGCCGCTCTCGCACGAGCGGATGCGGACCGTGCTGAAGGTCGAGTTCGGCGGCATGAACGACGTACTGGCCCGGCTGTACCTGGAGACCGGCGACCCCGCCCACCTGCGCACCGCCCGGCGCTTCGACCACGAGGAGCTGTACGCGCCGCTGGCGGCCGGACGCGACGAGCTGGCCGGCCGGCACGCCAACACCGAGATCGCCAAGGTCGTCGGCACGGTACCGGAGTACGAGGCGACGGGGGAGCGGCGCTACCTCACCGTCGCCGACACCTTCTGGACCACCGTCGTCCGCCACCACTCGTACGCCATCGGCGGCAACTCGGACAAGGAGCTCTTCGGCCCGCCCGGCGAGATCGTCTCCAGGCTCTCCGAGGTCACCTGCGAGAACTGCAACAGCTACAACATGCTGAAGCTGGGCCGGGAGCTGTTCCTGCACCGTCCGGAGCGCGCGGAGTACATGGACCACTACGAGTGGACGCTGTACAACCAGATGCTCGGCGAGCAGGACCCCGGCTCCGCGCACGGCTTCGTCACCTACTACACCGGGCTGTGGGCCGGTTCGCGGCGCGAGCCCAAGGGCGGACTCGGCGCCGCCCCGGGGAGTTACAGCGGCGACTACGACAACTTCTCCTGCGACCACGGCACGGGTCTGGAGACCCACACCAAGTTCGGCGACACCGTCTACTTCCGCTCCCGCGCCGGGCACCCGCGGGCGCTGTACGTGAACCTGTTCGTCCCCTCCGAGGTGCGCTGGGCGGAGACGGGGGTGACGGTGCGGCAGGAGACCGGTTACCCCACGGCCGGGCGGACCCGGCTGACCGTCACCGCCGGGCAGGCCCGCTTCGCGCTGCGCCTGCGGATACCCGGGTGGGTCGCCGACACCGGCGCCACCCCCGTGCTGAAGGTCAACGGCCGTCAGGCCGCGCCACGGCCGCGCCCGGGCGCGTACGCCTCACTGGAGCGCCACTGGCGCACCGGTGACACCGTCGACCTGATCCTGCCGCGCGAGCCCGTCTGGACCCCGGCCCTCGACAACCCGCAGGTGACATCGTTGTCCTACGGGCCGCTGGTGCTGGCGGGGGAGTACGGCGACGAGGCCCTGGCCACCGTGCCGACGATCCGCCCGCGCACCCTCCGCCCCGCCGGGGACCGGCCCACCGGGTTCACCGCCGTCGCCGACGGCCGCACGGTGAGGCTGCGGCCGTTCCACGAGGTGCACCACCAGCGCTACAACGTCTACTGGGCGGTGACCCCGCGCCAGGGCCGCGCACGGGACGTCGTGCGCTACCCGCTGGACGAGGGCACCGGCACCACGGCCGCCGACGCCACCGGCGCGTTCGGGAACGCGGTGCTGGCCGGCGGCGCCCGCTGGGCGCGGGACGCGGAAGGGACCGCCGTCGAGCTGGACGGCACGGACGGCCGGGTCGCCCTCCCGGCCGGCCTGCTGAGCGGCCTGAACGAGCTGACCGTCAGCGTCCGCGTCCGCGTCGACACCCTCGCCCCCTCGGCCCGCGTCTTCGACCTCGGCTACCACAAGGAGACCTACCTCTTCCTCGCGGCGGCCACGGGCGCCGGCCGGGCCCGGGCCGCGCTGCGCGTCGCCGGCATGGAGGGGGAGGACTCCATCGACGCCGCCGGACCGCTGCCGGTGGGCCGCTGGACCCACGTGGCGCTCACCCTGGGCGGCGGCACCGGCGTGCTCTACGTCGACGGCACCGAGGCCGGCCGCAACCCGGCGATGGTCTGCGGACCGCTGCTGCTCGGCGCGACCACCCGCAACCACCTCGGCCGCTCCCAGAACACCACGCACCCCCACCTGCGCGGCGCGGTACGCGACTTCCGCCTCCACAACCGCGCCCTGTCCGCCGCCGACGTGGCCCGCCTGGCCGCCGGCTGAGCACCGCGCCCTCTGACCTCCGAGGAACAGTCATGCCCGAACTCCCCCTGTCCAGACGCCACTTCGTCGTGGCGGCCGGTACCGCCGGCACCGTCCTCGCCACCGGTCTGCCCGCCCTCGCCGCCCCCGCCCCGGCCGCCACCGCGGCGACCTTCTCAAACCGCCGCTTCGCGAACCCGCCGAAGGACAGCCGCCCCACCGTCTACTGGTACTGGAACGGCCCCGTCACCCCGGAACTCGTCGATCGGCAACTGGCCGACCTGCGCGCCAAGGGCATGTACGAGGTCGTCCTCTTCCCCTTCGACAACGACGCGATGCGGCCGGCCTTCTTCACGCAGGGCTGGTTCGACATCGTCGGGCACGTGCTGGAGACCGCCGAGAGGACCGGCATGCGGGTGTGGCTGTTCAACGACGACCACTTCCCCAGCGGCCGGGCCGGCGAGTACGTCGTCAAGGGCGGCACGGTCGGGTCACGGACCTACGCACCCCGCCCCGACCTGCGTCTGAAGGCACTGTGGCGGTCCACCACCGTCGTCGAGGGCCCGGCCCGCGCCGACCTGCACCGCTCCACCGGCCTCGGTGTGCAGGCGGGCGCCCTCGTCGCCGACGCGGCGGTCCTCGGCGGAGCCGCCGTCCTGCGCGACAGCGCCCACTGGACCGACTACACCGTCACCGGCAGCGCCAAGGCCGACCACACCGCCGCCGGCCTGGTCGTCCGCGCCGGCGCCGACGGCCTGGACGGCTACGCGGTCACCTTCGACCGGACCGGCGTCACCACCGTGCTCCGCCTCGCCCGGGACACCGCCCCCGTCGAACTGCTGCGCAGCACCCGCACCGACGGCTTCAACAGGACCAAGTACCACACGCTCGCCGTCACGGTGACCGGCGCAGAGATCGCGGTGACCCTCGACGGCAGGGACAAGGGCACCGTCGCCGACGACCGGTACGCCACCGGCGGCGCGGGCGTGCGCGCGTCCGGCGACGAACGCGGCCTGTGGGACAGCCTCACCGTCACCGCCGCCGACGGCACGGCGCTCCACACCTCGGCCTTCGACGACCCGGCCGCCGCCGGGGACTTCCCCGACCGCGACGCCCTCCCGGTCACGGCCGTCGCGGCGGCGGCCCGGCCCGTCGGCACCACCGACGTCACCGACCTCACACAGGCGGTCGGCGGCACCTGGCAGGTCCCCGCCGGACGCTGGCAGATCGACCTGTTCGGCGGCACCCCCCTCGTCGACGACAGCCAGGGCTACAGCCGCTCCTACGTCGACCTCCTGGACGACGAACCGGTGGAGCTGTTCCTCGACATCGTCCCCGGTGAGTACCACCGCCGCTTCGAGCGCTGCTTCGGCACCGTCGTCCCCGGCTTCTGGGACGACGAGCCGTTCCTCGCCTCCGCCGAGGCCCACTTCAAGCGGCTGCCCTGGTCGCCCGCCCTGGACAGGGCGCTGCGCGAGGTGGACGTGGCCCCCGGTGTGGCCTACGTGTCCGCCTTCGACGACCTCGGCCGCCCCGGCCGCATCGCCCGGGGCCGTTACTGGCAGGCCGTCTCCAACCGCTTCGCCCAGTACTTCGCGAAGCAGGCCCGCTGGTACGACAAGCGCGGCGTCGCCCTCATCACCAACCCGCTCTACGACGAGACGTCCCCGGCCAAGCGCATCCCCACCACCGGTGACCTGCACAAGGTCAACCAGTGGGCGCACGTCCCCGGCGGTGACGTCATCACCGCCGAGTACGTCGCCGGGGAGCAGACCATGCTGCCCCGCAACCCGGTCTCCGTCGCCCACCAGATGGGCCGCGAACGGGCGTTGATGGAGATGTTCGGCAACATGGGCTGGCAGGTGACGCCGGGCTTCGTGCACGCCACCGTCGGCGCGCAGGCCGCGCGCGGCGTCAACCTGACGGTGCTGCACGCCCTGTGGACCGACGAGAAGACCGTCTACTTCCCGCCGCCGTTCGGGCCGCGCGCCCCCTGGTGGTGGGGCATGAAGCCGCTCGCCGAGTGGATCGGCCGGGTCATGGAGGCCGGCCGCGGCACCTCCGCCGCGCGCACCGCCCTGCTCCAGCCGCAGCGCGCCGCCGAACAGTTCACCGGCACCGGCCGGCAGGGCGAGGTCGACGCGCCGGGCGCGACGACATCGTGCACGAGATCGCCACGCGGACCACCAGCCCCAGCTACGGCTACCAGGTGCTGGCCGGCAACACCACGCTCGGCGAGTCCTGGGACGGCGGCCCCGGCCAGTCGCAGAACCACTTCATGCTCGGCGCGATCGACTCCTGGTTCACCACCCGGGTCGCGGGCATCGACCAGACCGCGGACTCCGTCGGCTACTCCGAGCTGCTGGTCGACCCGGCCGTGGCGGGCGACCTGACCTCGGCGTCCGGCTCCTACCGGACCCCCTACGGCACCGCCCGCACCTCCTGGCAGCGGCGGGACGGGCACGTTCGGCTGAGCGTCGACGTCCCGGCGGGCAGCACGGCCGAGGTGCACGTCCCGACGGACGGCACCCGGCCCGCCGCCCCGGAGGGGGCGCGGCTGCTGCGGGCCGGGGACGGGGAGGCGGTGTACGAGGTCGGCTCCGGGCGCTGGACCTTCCGTTCCGCCATCTGACCGAACCGTCCGGGAAGAGGGGTGTGCCCCAGGGCGCGGTGGGCACCCGCATCCCGCGGGAAGGTGCAGGGGTGTGGCGGCGCGGCAAGGGACGGCCGCGCCGCCACCTGCGCCCCTCAGGTGGCGTACGCCACCACCTTGCCGGGGTTGAACAGGTGCTGCGGGTCGAACGCGTCCTTGACGGCCCGGTTCAGGTCCAGCACCTCCGGTCCCAGCTCGGCGCTCAGTCCCTCCCGTTTGAGCAGTCCCACACCGTGTTCGCCGGTGACCGTGCCGCCCAGTTCCAGGGCCTGCGCGATGATCTCGTGGAAGGCGGCCTGGGCCCGCGCCCGGGCCGCCTCGTCGCCGGGCGGAGTGATCAGCAGGGGGTGCAGATTGCCGTCGCCGGCGTGGGCGATGTTGGCGATCAGGGTGTCGTGCCGCTCGGCGATGGCGTGGACGCGGCCCAGCATCTCGGGCACCGCGGCCCTGGGCACGCAGATGTCCTCGGTGAGCACCGGCCCGAGCCGTTCCAGTGCCGGGTAGGCCAACCGGCGGGCGTCGAACAGGGCGTCCGCCTCGGTCTGGTCGGTGGAGCGGACCGCGTAGGTCGCCCCGCCCTGCTCGAAGCAGCGCCGCATCTCCTCGGCCTCCCGCTCACCGGCCGGGCCCGGGGCGTCGGTACGGCCCAGCAGCACGACCTCGGCCTCCGTGGACAGCCCCATGTGCTTCCAGGCGTCGACCGCCGCCAGGCAGTGCCGGTCGACCAGCTCCAGGGCGGACGGGGTCAGCCCCGCGGCGGCCACGGCGGCGACGGCCCGCCCGGCGTCCACGAGCGAGGAGAAGTAGCCGGCGACGGTGTGCTCGGGCTCACGCCGCGGACGCAGCCGCACGGTCACCTCGGTGATCACCCCGAGGGTTCCCTCGGAGCCCACCAGCAGGCCGGTCAGGTCGTACCCGGCGACGCCCTTGGCGGTGCGGCGGCCGACCCGGACCAGGTCGCCGCCGGCCGTGACGAACTGCAGCCCGAGCACGTAGTCCCGGGTCACCCCGTACTTCACACAGCACAGGCCGCCCGCGTTGGTGGCGACGTTGCCGCCGATGGTCGACCAGGGGGCGCTGGCCGGGTCCGGCGGGTACCACAGGCCCTGTTCGGCGCAGGCCGCGCGCAGGGTGTCGTTGACGACGCCGGGCTCGACCACGGCGAGGCGCTCGACGGGATCGAGTTCCTTGATGGCGGTCATCGCCTCGGTGGTCAGCACCACACACCCGTCGACCGCGTTGGCGCCGCCCGACAGGCCGGTGCCCGCGCCGCGGGTCACCACCGGCACCCCGTGGTCCCGGCAGATCCGGACCGCCTGCCGCACCTCCTCGGCGGTGTGCGGGCGGACCACGGCCAGCGGCCTGCCGTACGGTGCCCATTCGGCCTCGTCGTGGGCGTACCGGGCGGTGGCGTCCGGGTCGGTCAGCACCCGTTCGGCCGGCAGTTCGCGCAGCAGTCGGCCGGCGGCCGGGTTCTCGGCGATCGTTTCATCGTGCATGCGTCCACGCTAAAGAGGTGCCGGTGGCCGCGGGAGCGCGGGGTCTTCCGAGCCGGGCCGGTGCCGGTTTCGGAGCGGACGCCGCACCGCCGGGCGTCCGTTCCGCGCGCCGGTGCTCCGGGGCCAGGACGCCCCGCTCCCCGCGCCGGTGCTCCGGGGCCAGGACGCCCCGCTCCCCGCGCGAAGACGCGGGTGCGAGTCCTGCCGGACGCCCCGGGTGGCACAGCGGTCAGCGCAGCAGCAGGGAAGCCAGGGCGACGGCGCCCCATACCAGGATCACGGCGCGCAGGACGCCGGGGCGCAGCCGGTGCCCCACCCCCGCGCCGAACCGCCCGCCGGCCGCGGAGCCCAGTGCGACCAGCCCGACCGCCGTCCAGTCGAACTCCGCGGCGAACAGGAAGAACAGCGCGGCGACGGTGTTGACGCCGGCCACCAGCACGTTCTTGAAGGCGTTGAGGCGCTGCAGCCGCTCGTCGAGGCACAGGCCCATCAGCGACAGGTAGAGGGTGCCCTGCGCGGCGGAGAAGTAGCCGCCGTAGACGCTGGTCAGCGCCAGGCCGCCGTACAGCGCGGGCCCGCCGTCGCGGCGGGCGGCACCACCGTCCCCGGCCCGCCCCCGCACCCACTTCCCGGTCAGCGGCTGCAGCGCGACCAGCAGCAGCGCCACGCCCACCAGGACCGGCACGATCGCGTCGAACGCCGACGACGGCAGGGCCAGCAGCAGCGTGGCGCCGGCCAGACCGCCCGGCAGGGCGGCGGCCAGCAGCCGTACGACGCGTCCGCGTTGCCCACTCAGCTCGCGGCGGTAGCCGACGCAGGCGGCGACCGAGCCGGGGACCAGCCCCAGCGCGTTGGAGACGGTGGCGGTGACCGGCGGCAGGCCGACGGCGAGCAGGGCGGGGAAGGTGACGAGCGTACCGGAGCCGACGACGGCGTTCAGGGCGCCCGCCAGCACCCCGGAGGCGAGTACGGCGACCATCTCGACCGGCGTCATACGGCGGCCGCGGTGGCGTCCGGGACCATGTGCATGGCGGGTACGCTAACCGGCCGGTGTTCCGGCGCCGGCCGAACCGTCCGGAGACCGGCGGCCTCCTACGCCCACAGCTCCCGGCTGTCGCACACCCGCGCCCCCATGTTGCGCTCCATCATCCGCAGGGCGGCGTCCGCGAGGTCCTGGTGGATGTGGGCGACGGCGTCGCGGGGGACGACGACGTCCAGGTGGCGGATGTGCGCGTCGAGGGCGGAGTAGAGGACGCACTGCTCGGTGACCTGGCCGCACAGGACCAGCTCCCCGATGCCCAGTTGCCGCACCAGGTAGGTCAGCGGGGTCTCGAAGAAGATCGAGTGCCGGGCCTTGACCACGAAGAGGGACGCCTCGTCGGGGCGCAGTGGTTCCACGAGGTCGGAATGGGGTCCGGCGAGGGCCTTGTCGAGGAGTTCGCCGTGGTGCGACCGCCACTCGCCGAAATTGTCGTTGACGTAGATCACGGGCGCGTCCGCGGCCCGGGCCCGCCGGAGCAGACCGGTCACGACGGGCACCACGGAGGCGGCCGAGGGGATCAGCTGCTCGGCGTCCTTGTGGTCGTAGGTGTTGATCATGTCGATGACGACCAGCGCTGTCTTGCTCATGCGCATCAGGGTTCCCCCGAGTCGGCGTTCCAGCGCCCCGGCCGGCGTACGGTCTGCGAGTGTCGTCCCACACTCGGCGGTCACATCGTGTAACAGTCCGTCCATGATGTTGTCACGGAACGGTGAGATGACACACGGTCCCGTCGCCCCGCGCGGTGTCCGGTGGGTTCTGGTCGCGCTGACGACGGCCGCCGTGCTGGCCGCCCCGACGGCCGCCGCGACGGCCGTGGCCGGCGCCTCCGGCACCGACTGGGACGCCATCGCGGCGTGCGAGTCCGGCGGCGACTGGAAGGCCAACACCGGCAACGGCCACTACGGCGGGCTGCAGTTCAAGCAGTCCAGCTGGGTGGCGGCCGGCGGGCTCAGGTACGCGCCCCGCGCCGACCTCGCCAGCCGGTCCGAGCAGATCGCCGTGGCCGAGCGGCTGGTCGACCTGCAGGGGAAGTCCGCCTGGTCCTGCTCCTGGGCCGGATAGACGTCCCGGCAGGGGGACGCCGTCCGCCATTGAGGTGGTTTCCGGTGCCCTTCGGCGTGACGGGGTGCCGCCGGTGATACCGAAAATCACATGAGTTCTGTACGACGTCTTCTCTCCCCCCGTACGGCGGCCGCGTTCTGTGCCCTGGGAACGTCCGCCCTGCTGCTGACCGCCTGCGCCGGCGCGGAAACGACGCGTGCCGACGTGGCCGCCGCGGCCCCGACCAGCCCGTCCGCCGGCACCGGCAGTCCCGGTGTCACGACCTCGCCGTCGGGCTACCGGACCGGCCCGTCCGCCACCTCGACGTCCCTCACCGAGGACCGGGCCGAACGCGAGGCCCTGGTGCCTCAGGTCAAGGTGGCCTGGGACCAGGCGGCCGACACCGCCGTCAAGGAGGTGTCCGACGGCAAGCTCACCGAGATCGAACTGGACAGCGCCTCGGGCGAGAGCCCGTCGGCCACCTCCGCCTCGCCCGGTACGACGGCCAGCCCCGCCCCCGCCCCCTCGGAGGGTGCCCCGGCCTGGGCCGCCAAGGTGGCCGCCTCCGACGGCGCCGTCCGCGAGGTCGACATCGACGCCGTCACCGGCAAGGTGTTCCGCTCCCAGGCCGACGCCGACCAGAGCGCGGACGACAAGAGCGAGATCGCCGACCGGCTGGACCGGGTCGGCCAGACCGCGGAGGAGGCCGCGAAGGTGGCCACCGACAAGACCGACGGCACGGTCACCGCCGTCAAGCTCGACGAGAACGACGACCAGAAGCTGATCTGGTCCGTCGACGTCGTCACCACCGACGACTGGAACAAGACGACCTACGACGTCGACGCGGGCAACGGCGAGATCCTGCGCGAGCACGTCGACCGCGACTGAACACCGGCCCGGCAGGCCCGTCCGCCCCGCGGTCCAGCGGTGCGGGCGGGCCTGCCGGTTCACCGCTCCGCCCCGCCCTGACCGCCTGTCGGGACGGCGGAACCGAGGACGCGTGCGACGTACCGCGCCAGCTGCGCGCGCAGTTCCTCGCGCGGGGCCGCCCCGTCGTCCGCCAGGTGTTCCACGAGGTCCGCGCGGACGGTGGCGAGCAGCGCGTGGGCGGTGAAACCGTCACCGTCGAAGCCGGGCACCTGGTCCAGCACGGTCTTCAGCAGGCTGTGCCAGTACCCGTAGTGCTCCGCCCGGTAGGGGCTGTCGCCGCCGTCGCCCTCCAGGGCCAGGGCGAGGTGGCGGTGGTCGAGCTTGAAGCACAGCAGCGCGTCCAGCAGGGCGAAGACGCGCAGCCGCGGGTCGGTGGCGGGGCCCAGCGGCGGCGGACCCTCCTCGACGGCCCGCGCGACGGGTTCGAGCCGCGTCGCGTACAGGGCGCGGATCAGTCCCGTCCGGTCGCCGTAGGCGCGGAAGAGAGTGCCCTTGCCGACCCCGGCCGCCGCCGCGACGTCGGCCATGGTGACGTCCTCCGGGCGGGCGCAGCGGGCGAACAGCTCGTCGGCGGCGGCCAGGACGGCGGCGCGGTTGCGTTCCGCGTCCTTGCGGGGTCTGCGCTCTGCCACGGCTCCTCCTTGAAAAGCGGACCTGTGGTCCGTATATTCAAAGCGGACCTCGGGTCCGCATTCTTATCCTAAGGGACGGAGCAGAGCACACCCATGTCAGCATCCACGTCGGCACCCATGTCACCCGCCGACCTCTACCGGCACAGCCTGCGGCTGCTGCTGGACAAGGACATCGCCGGCTGGACCGGCCTGTGGGCCGAGGACGGCGTCGCGGAGTTCCCGTTCGCGCCCGAGGGCTGGCCCCGCCGACTGGAGGGCAAGGCGGCCGTGGCCGCCTACATGCGCCATTACCCCGACCACATCGACCTGCGCGACTTCCCCGACGTGCGCGTCCACCGGACCGCCGAACCGGACACGATCGTGGTCGAGATGCGCGGGGTGGGCCGCATCGTGCGGACCGGCGCCCCGTTCGAGATGACGTACATCGTCGTCGTGACGGTCCGCGACGGGCGGATCGTCACGTACCGCGACTACTGGAACCCGCTCGCCGTCCAGCAGCCGGGCATGGACTTCGCCGGGGCCGCCCGATGAACGCCACCGGAACCACGCTCGTCATCGGCGCCACCGGCACCACCGGAAGCCGCGTCGCCGCGCGGCTCGTCGCCGGCGGGCACCGGGTGCGGGCCGCGAGCCGCCGCGCCGCCCCGGTGCCGGGCGCGGACCCGGTCCGCTTCGACTGGTACGACGCCGCCACCCACGACGCGGCGGTCACGGGCACCGACCGGGTCTACCTCGTGCCGCCGGTGGGCGATCCGGACCCGGCCGCGGTCATGCTGCCGTTCCTGGAGCGGGCCCGCGCCGCCGGTGTGCGCCGCGCGGTGCTGCTCAGTTCCTCGGCCGTCGAGGCGGGCGGTCCCGCGGTGGGGAAGGTGCACCGGGCGCTGCCCGGGCTGATCGGGCAGTGGGCGGTGCTGCGGCCCTCCTGGTTCATGCAGAACTTCACCGGAGACCACGCCCACGCCGCCGGTATCCGGGCCGACGGCACCATCCTGACCGCCGCCGGGTCGGGCCGCGTCGGGTTCGTCGACGCCGACGACATCGCCGCCGTGGCCGTCCACGCCCTGACCGACGAGCGCGTCCCCGGCACCGATCTGGTGCTCACCGGCCCGCGGGCGCTCAGCCACGACGAGGTCGCCGCCGTCCTCACCGAGGTCACCGGCCGCCCCGTGACCCACCGCCGGCTGACCTACGAGGAGCAGCGGGACCGCCTGGCGCCGCTCACCACACCGGCGTTCGCCGCCCTGCTGGCCGGCATGGACCGGGCGATCGCCGAGGGCGCCGAGGACCGCGTCACGGACACCGTCCACCGCGTCACCGGCCGGCCTCCGCACGACCTGCGGACGGTCGTGGAACGGGAGCTGGCCCTCACGGCGGGGTGACCCGCAGGGGTGCGTGCGTGGGGGTGAGACGCGGGCGGGACGCGTTCAGCGGGGCGACAGGCGGCGGCGGATGTCGTCGAAATGGCGGTGCACGGCCCGCTCCGCGGCCTCCGCGTCGCCCGCCCGGACGGCGTCGACGATCCGGGCGTGCATCCGGGCCGGTTCGACGCCGTCGGCGGCCGTGCCCAGGCCCTGGGCGCGCACCCGGTGGAAGGCGCTCCAGAACGCGTCGAGCAGCTCGCTGAGCAGCTCGTTGCCGAGGCACCGGTGCAGGACGCGGTGGAAGGCGCGGTCGGTGCGGGCCGCGATCTCCCCGGCGTCGCGCACCTCCGCGCGCATCGTCGCCACCAGCGCGTCCAGCTCGGCGAGGTCCGCCTCGGGCACCCGGCCCGCGAGCCGGTACATCAGCCCGGCCTCCAGGGCCTCGCGCAGCTGCAGCAGTTCGAGGAGACTGCCCCGGCCGCGCCGGTGCCCCACCACCGTGCGGAACGCCAGCGCCTCGATCAGGGGGTCCAGCGACATGGGCCCGACATAGGTGCCGAAGCCGCGCCGGATCTCGACGATGCGCATCGCCTGGAGGGACTTCAGCGCCTCGCGCAGGGAGTTGCGGCTGATCCCGAACCGTTCCATCAGCTCGGGCTCGGTGGGGAGCGGATCGCCCGGGCCCAGGCCCCGCTCCACGATCAGCTCCTTGATCTTCTCCTCGGCGCCGGCGGCGACCGACGGCATCCGCCGCCCCCTCTCCACGCTTGACAGCGCTGCTGGACCGTGTCTGACTCTACGGGACATAGGACGTCCTATGTCCCTTTGATGGGGATATGCAAGACCTGGAGCACCCATGCCTCTTCCCGCGTCCCTGCGAGGCGTCATCCCTCCGGTCCTCACCCCGCTGACCCCGGCGGGGGAGGTGGACACCGCCTCGCTGCGCCGGCTCGTCGGTCACCTGATCGGAGTCGGTGTACACGGCGTGTTCCTGCTCGGTTCCAGCGGTGAGGCGGCCTGCCTCACCGACGCCCAGCGGCGCACCGTCCTGGAGACGGGCGTGGACGCCGTGGCGGGACGTGTCCCCGTGCTCGCCGGGGTCATCGAGACGACCACGCCCCGGGTGCTGGAGCGGGCCGCCGACGCCGTCCGGGCGGGCGCCGACGCGCTGGTCGCCACGGCCCCCTTCTACGCCCGCACCCATCCCGTCGAGATCGCCGGCCACTTCCGGCGCGTCCGCGCCGCCGCCGACCGGCCGCTGTTCGCCTACGACATCCCGGTCGCCGTCCACACCAAGCTGCCCCGCGAGGTGCTGCTCGGCCTCGCCGCCGACGGCACCCTGGCCGGACTCAAGGACTCCAGCGGCGACGAGGGCTCACTGCGCCGGCTGCTTCTCGACCCACGCCGCCGCACGCCCGGCTTCTCCGTGCTCACCGGTTCGGAACTCACCGTGGACGGCGCCCTGCTGGCGGGCGCCGACGGCGTCGTGCCGGGCCTCGGCAACGTGGACGCCCACGGCTACGTACGCCTCCACGAGGCCGCCACCGCCGGGGACTGGGACCGGGCCAGGGCCGAACAGGACCGGCTGGCCGCCCTCTTCGCGCTCACCGAGGCGGGCGACCCGGCCCGGATGGGCGCCGGTTCCTCCGCGCTCGGCGGCTTCAAGGCCGCGGCGCACCTGCTCGGCCTCATCGACTGCCCCGCCACCGCCGCACCGCAGGTCCCGCTCGACGGGCCGGCCGTGGACCGCGTCCGCGCCTGCCTCGTCGCCGCCGGTCTCCTGTGACGCCGACCCGCATCGGAGCCGCCATGCCGTCCGCGCGCACCCCCGCCGCTTCCGCTCCCTGGTACCGGGAGATCACCCGGGAGAAGTGGAAGTCCTTCTTCGCCGCCTGGATCGGGTACCTCCTGGACGGCTTCGACTTCATCCTGATCACCCTGGTCCTGACCGAGATAGCCGACGACTTCGGCCTGAGCGCCGTGGAGTCCGCGAGCCTGGTCTCCGGCGCCTTCATCACCCGCTGGCTCGGCGGCGCGGTGCTCGGCGCCCTCGGCGACCGGTTCGGCCGCAAGAGCGCCATGGTGGCCAGCATCCTGCTGTACTCCGTCGGCACCTTCGCGTGCGGCTTCGCCTGGGACTACACCAGTCTGTTCACCGCCCGGCTGCTGATCGGCATGGGCATGGCGGGGGAGTACAGCGCCAGCGCCACCTACGTCCTGGAGAGCTGGCCGGCCCGGCTGCGCAACCGGGCCTCGGGCTTCCTGATCTCGGGTTTCTCGCTGGGCGGGGTCCTGGCGGCCGAGGTCTACGAGCACGTGGTGCCCGCCCACGGCTGGCGCTGGCTGTTCTACATCGGCCTGCTGCCCGTGGCCGTCGCCCTGTGGGTGCGCCGCGCCCTGCCCGAGGCCGACGACTGGGAGGAGCGGGTGGGCGCCGCCGCCGAGCGGCCGAGCCCCTTCCGGCCGTTGTTCACCGGACGGCGCCGCGCCGCGGTCAACGCCGCCCTGGTGGCCGTCGCCACGGCGTCGCTCTTCGCGGTGTTCACCCCGGCCGGCACGGGCCTGGTGCCGGTGCTGTCGGTCATGGCCGCGGGCTGTCTGACCGCGTTCGCCGTACAACTGGGCGGACGGCGCCGGTGGCTGCTGCTGGTCGCGCTGTGCGCCACCGTGTTCTGCGCGTTCCTCTACAGCTGGCCGGTGCAGGCCCTGCTGCCCACCTACCTCAAGACCGAGCTGGGCTTCACCCCGCAACAGGTCAGCGACGCGCTCTACTTCGCCGGGTTCGGCACCATGGCCGGCTGCGTCGCCGCCGGATTCCTCGGCGACCGGTTCGGCACCCGCAGGACGTACGGCTGGACCCTGCTGGCCGGGACGGCGTTCGTCTTCCCCGTCTTCGCGGTCCGGGACAGCCCGGTCGTCCTGGGGCTGCTGCTCTTCCTGATGCTCGCCTGCATGCAGGGCATCTCCGGGCTGCTGCCCAAGTACATCGCCGGGCACTTCCCGACCGAGACGCGCGCCGCGTCGCTGGGGTTCACCTACAACGTGGGCGCGCTGGGCGGTGCGGTGGCCCCGGTGCTGGGCGCCCGCCTCGCCTCCGGGATGCCTCTGGGCCAGTCGCTCGCGGTGCTCACCTTCGGACTGACCCTGGTGGTGATCCTGCTGATCGGCTTCGACGTCCCCGGCCGGCTCAACCGGCTGATCGACCCCGAGGCCGTACCGGACCACCTCGTCGCCGGGGCGGGGCCGCGGCGGGGGAAGGAGGGGCCCCGCCCCGGCGTGCGACAGTGACGTACGCCGGGGCGGGACCCTCGTACGGAGCGCGGCCACGGTCCCCGCACCGCTTTGCCCGGACGGACCCGGCGCGGCCCGGCTCCGCGGGCGCCCGCCCGGCGGGCGCCCGCACCGGTCACGGCAGCGGCGTGCCGCCGGTCGCGTTCACGATCTCGGCGGTGATGTACGACGCCTCCGGCGAGGCCAGGAAGACGTAGGCGGGCGCCATCTCGGCCGGCTGGGCCGGCCTGCCGATGGGGGCCTGCTTGCCGAACTCGGCGGTGTCCGGCAGCGTCGCGGGGATCAGCGGGGTCCACACCGGCCCCGGCGCGACGGCGTTGACCCGTACGCCCCGGTCGATCACCATCTGGGCCAGCCCCTGGGTGAAGGTGACGATGGCCCCCTTCGTCATCGCGTAGTCGAGCAGGTGGGGACTGGGCTTGTACGCCTGCACGGACGCGGAGTTGATGATGCTGCCGCCCTCGGGGATGTGCGGCAGCGCGAACTTCGTCAGCCAGAACATCCCGTAGAGGTTGGTGCGCATCACCCGGTCGAACTGCTCGGTCGGGATCGTCTCGATGCCCTCGGGCCGCGCCATCTGGTACGCCGCGTTGTTCACCAGGATGTCGATGCGGCCGAACGCGTCGACGGCACGTTCCACGACGGACCGGCACTCGGCCTCCTCGCGGATGTCGCAGGAGACGGGGATCGCGCGGCGCCCGGCGTCCTCGACCCACCGGACGGTCTCCGCGGCGTCGTCCTTCTCCTCGTCCAGGTGGGTGAAGAGCACGTCGGCCCCCTCGCGGGCGAAGGCCAGCGCCACCGCCCGGCCGATCCCCGAGTCCCCTCCGGTGATCACGGCCTTGCGGCCGTCGAGCCGTCCGCTGCCCCGGTAGGACTCCTCACCGTGGTCCGGCGGCGGGTCCATGGGGCCGGTCCAGCCGGGATGGGGCTGGTCCTGGGCGGGGAACTCGGGCTGCGGATGCCGCTGGACGGGGTTCTGCGGCTGATTCACGGTACGGCTCCTTCCTGTTCGCGGAACCCCGGGTTCCCGCGCCGGACCTCGGGAAACGAACCGGCACCGGGGCAGGCGCCACCGCCGGCGGCGTCGTGACCGCCATGTGATCGGCGGCGCCTTGCCGTACCAGCAGTAACGAGATCATCATTCGAGGTGAGAGCCTCAGGCAACTTCCGAGGCCGTCACCCCTTGCCGCGGCCCCCGAGGTCCCGTCGTGTGTGGTCCGCGGTGTCTCCCTTCTCCCCAGGAGTCCCGCATGCAGTCCTTGAACCAGCCTCTCGAACAGGCGCGTGAGGAGTACGAGTCGCACCGGCGCGCCTGCCGCCAGTGCCGCGCGGACGCGGCGCCCTGCCCCGCGGCCAAGCATCTGAGACGCGTCTACAACAACCTCGCCCGCGCGGCCCGTCCCCGGCCGTCCGCCCGCGCGGCCTCCTGACCGCCGCGTGAAGGGTCCCGTTCCCGCGCGGGGGTGACCGGGGGCGGTCCGGGTCTGATGGTTCCGGCCTTTTCTGGGTAGACGGCTGCCGTAGCGGTCAGAGCTCAGGAAGCGGGCGGATCGGATGAACAAGGCTGCCCAGGACGGGGTCGCCCAGAAAGGCGACCGGCTCCAGGACGGACTGGCCTGGATGTCGGCGGCGTACCAGGGAGTGCCGGGCGACATCGCGCGGGCGCGGGAGACGGCACGTGCCTTTCTGGCCCGGCTGGAGGAGGACCACGGGTACCGGGTGCCCGACCGTGCCGCGCAAGCGGTGCAGCTGGTGGTCAGCGAGCTGCTGACGAACGCCTGCAAGCACACGTCCGGCCCGGCCCTGCTCGGCCTCGAACTGGTGGGCGACCTGGTGGAGATCACGGTCCAGGACAACGATCCGGGCCTGCCGGTGGCCCGGGCCGCCGACCCGGCCCGGGTCGGCCAGCACGGACTGGAGATCGTCATGGCCGTCTGCCAGGACTTCGAGGTGTACCGGGAAGCGGTGGGCAAGAGGGTGAAGGCCACGGTACGGCTCACCGACGCCCCGCGCGGCGAGCGGTGACCGGGGCACCGGCCGGGAGGAAGCGGCGGCCCCGGCGGCGGCCGTCCGCGGCCGGCCCCGGGACACCACCGGCACCCCTCAGGGCGTGGGGACGCCCGCCGACCGCGCCGGCCGGCCGAAGCGGACCGGCACGCCGGGGGAGTACAGCACACTCACCGGCGGGCCCTGGGGCGCCGGCAGGCCGCCCGCGGCCGGCAGGTTCTCCTCGCGGCTGAGCGACTCGGCCCGGTTCAGGGGCCACCGGGGGTGGACGCCGGGCAGATACGCCGCCCCGCCGAAGAACGCGTTGTGCATGCCCCAGCGGGCGGTGAGGAAGTGCTCCGACTCCGTGGGTTCCTCGACGCGCTCGCCCCTTCGCACGGCGATGCGGCTGAACGCGCCGCGCGGCCCCGGCCGGCGGCGGGCGCTGGTGTAGGTGACGACGTCACCGGTGGGGCGGACCCTCGTCCGGGACCACAGGTACGGCAGCCGGAAGCCGGCCCGGCCCGTCACCACGGGCAGCGGCCGCGCGGCGTCCATCGACGGGAACACCACTCCGAGCCGGCCGTGCGCGTCGACCGAGTACAGACGTACGTTCGTCTCCGGGAACGAACCCGGATACGGCACGCCGGGCAGCCCGAGCCAGCCGACCCGGTGCGTACGGCAGGCCACGGGACCGGCGTAGGTGACCCCGTCGTGGGGGTCGGGAACCGTCCCGCGCGGCAGCAGCGGCGCCACCACCTCCGGCGCGAGCGCCCAGTGCGGGAAACAGAGGCCGAGCCACCGCTGGGCGAGCGGGGGGAGGGGAACGGCGCCGGGGGTGACGGCGGCGGGCTTCTGCACCCCTCCGGCACGGCAGAGCGGCCGGTGCCCGGGACGGGACGAGGCTTAGCGCCACGTGTACGTGGAAACGACTACTCCCGAGCCATCGTCGCAGCGGGGGGTCCCGTCATGAGGTACGACAGCATCACGGAGGCGATCGGGAACACGCCGTTGGTGCGGATCGATCCGGCTGTGCACGGGCTGCGTCATGTCGACTTGTTCGCGAAGCTGGAGATGCTCAATCCGTTCGGGTCGGTGAAGGACCGTCCGGCGTGGCACATGGCGCGTCCGCATCTGGAGGCGGCGGTGGCCGGTGGGGGCGGGGGGACGGTGGTGGAGCTGTCCAGTGGTAATACGGCGAAGGCGCTGGCGTTGCTGGCGGGGTTGTACGGGTTGCGGTTCAAGAGTGTGACGAACCGGATGCGGGTGCCGGAGATCAAGGAGTTGTTGCTGCTGCTGGGGGCGGAGATCGAGGAGTTGCCGGGGCGGAGCGAGTGTCTGGATCCGGCGGACACGGACGATCCGCTGACCCGGTTCCATCAGGCGTTGTCGGAGCCGGGTGGGGGGCATCTGCACACGGATCAGTATTTCAATCCGTTGAATGTGCGGGCGCATGCGGAGGGGACGGGTCCGGAGATCGTGAAGGATCTGGAGGGGCGGGTGCCGGACTGGTTCGTGGCGTGTGTGGGGACGGCGGGTTCGTCGACGGGGGTGGCGCGGGTGTTGCGGGAGCATGATCCGGGGGTGCGGGTGCTGGGTCTGGTGGCGGACAAGTCGGATTTCATTCCGGGGATCCGTACGATCGACGAGGTGCGTCAGGTGGGGTTGTTCGATCCGGCGACGTATGACGTGATGGCGTCGGTGACGTCGGGTGAGGCGATCGAGGGGATGGTGACG
>NZ_JBUDHV010000037.1:0-76974 GCF_054956795.1 Streptomyces sp. SYSU D01066-1
CCCCGCGAACCGCCCCCGCCCAGTCCCCGGCACCCGCCCCCATGCCGGCCCCCGCCCCCGCCCCCATGCCGGCCCCCGCCCCACAGGCCCCCCTGACCTCAGGCCCCGGCGGCGGGCAGACGTCCTGGGCCCAGCAGGTGCACCGACTCGCCGGTGCCGGGGGCGAGGAGCAGCCGGCGGCACCCTGGCGGCCACCCGTCGAGGACGTCTTCCAGGCCGCCGCCCGCCGCCAGGCGTCCGCCCGCCCCGCCGGGCTCGGCAAGCGGCTGGCCGCCCGGCTGCTGGACACCGTCGTACTGGCCGCCGTCACCGCGGCGCCCGGCGTACCGCTCGGCATGAAGGCGGCCGACCACATCACCGCCAAGATCGACGAGGCGAAGCTCTCCGGCGAGACCGTCACGGTGTGGCTGCTGGACGGCACGACCTCCGTGTACCTCGGGATCGTCCTCGCCGTCCTCCTCCTCTTCGGCGTCGTCTACGAGGCGCTGCCCACCGCCAAGTGGGGCCGCACCCTGGGCAAGAAGCTGCTCGGCCTGGAGGTGCGGGACATCGAGGCGCACGAACCGCCGTCGTTCGGCGCGGCCCTGCGCCGTTGGCTCGTCTACAGCGTCCCGGGCCTGCTGGCCATCGGGATCGTCGGCGTCCTGTGGTGTCTGTTCGACCGGCCGTGGCACCAGTGCTGGCACGACAAGGCCGCGCGTACGTTCGTCGCGGGCTGACGTCCTGCGTCGAACGGCGTACGAAATTCCGTAGCCCGGACGGCCGCTCGCCGGATGCGCCGCCCGGGGGTTCGCGGTCGACTCGGGCCATGAGCAGTGAACCGCCTCCCGGCCCCGGCCGGCAGCCGCCGGAAGACGACCCGTTCAGGAAGCAGCCCCCGCCGTCCGGGACCGGTCCGGGCGCGGGCGGCACGGGCTCCCCGTACGACGCCCCGCCCCCGCCCGGCGGCGGCCAGCCCCCTCCCTACGGCGGCGGCCAGCCCCCTCCCTACGGCGGCGACCAGCCCCCTTCCTACGGCGGTGGCGACGGCCCTTACGGCTCCGGGCCCTACGGCGGCGGTCCCGCCGATCCGCTCGCCGGGATGCCGCCGCTCGCCGACAGCGGCAAGCGGGTCCTGGCCCGTGTCATCGACATGATCCTCGTCGGCCTCGTGGTCTGGCTGCTCACCTGGGCCTTCAACGTGCAGAACTACGACGTGGACAGCGAGCGGGTCGGGGTCGGCAACTCCATCTGGCAGTCGGTGATCGCCGCCGTGCTCTACGCCGCCTACGACACCTTCCTGATCGGCGCGACGGGGCAGACGCTCGGCAAGAAGTGGCTGGGCCTGCGGGTGGCGAACCTGGACGACGGGGCCACGCCCTCGACGCAGACCTCGCTGATCCGCGCGGTGGTGCTGTGGGTCCCGTTCGCGTTCTGCTGCGCCTGCGTGTGGACGATCATCTGCGGCGGCTGGAGCTTCTTCGACCGGCCCTACAAGCAGGGCCTGCACGACAAGGCGGCCAAGACGGTCGTGGTCAGTACCCGCTGAACATCCGCGTACATCCGCGCACGTGCGCAGGCGTTCACGCACATCCGCGGGCATCCGCGTACACCCGCAGGCATCCGCGTACACCCACGTACATCCGCAGGCACCCCGCGTACCTCCCCAGGCATTCCGCGTACATCCGCGGAACACCCGCGCGAAACCCGTGACATGGCTGTGGGGCGGCCTCCGAAGGCCGCCCCACAGCCATGTCACGCGATCGTGCGCCTCAGGCCGCGCGCTGCCCCACCGCCCCGTCGGCGGCGCGGGACGCCACGGGCACCGGTGCCGGGTCGGCGGCGGTCGTGGCGGCCGGCCGGTGGACGGCGACCGTACGCGGCTTCGGCGCCGGTACGGTCAGCGCCACCAGCAGTCCCAGGGCGAGCGCCACGACGGCGACGACGGCGATCCACCCGGCGGAGGCCGTCCGCGACAGCAGCAGCATGGCGAGCGTCGAGAGGATCACGGTGAGGGAACCATAGGCGAACTGTGCGGCAGTCGGACGGGGCATGGCCATCGTGTCCTCGGAAAGGAGTGATCTCGGGGGTGTCGGACGAGGGGTCGGCCCGGCTTTCCACCGACTCCAGGGCGTTCCGCCCAACGACTCTAATCGGTCGCATGCCCGAGTGGAACGAACAGTAAGCGTGGCCTGACCTACAGTGCGCAGCACGGGGGGCGCACGGTGTCATGGCGTCCACCCAGTGGACGGTCATACGCGCCTGTCAGGTTTCCCCGCCATTTCCCCCACGTGTCCGATATCTGGATCGCGCATCCGCATAACGCTTTTGACCTGTCCAAGTCAAGGTCTGTCTTTTCCTCTCGACCTCTAGTCGAATGTCGTCACTTGACTACGCGCGTTGAACACGCGTGCACCGCACGCGGACGCGGGGGAGGACTTCGAGTGACCAGCAGACCCTGGACGTTCCGGGTGACCGCGACGGCCGTGGCGCTCGCCGCGGCCACCGCCGCCGCGCTCCCCACCGCCGCGGCGGCCGGGGAGGCCCCGTCCGCCCGGCCCGCCGCCGTCGACCGGCACGACCCGCAGCCCACGGAACAGCGGGAGCACGACCTCGACGGCCCGCTGAGCAAGACCCAGGACGCGCAGCGCCAACAGGCCCTGGAACAACTGATATCCGGCGAGGCCACCGCCCAGGACCGCGACGGCTCCAAGGTGGTCGCCCTCAAGGGCGGGAAGGGCGACACCAAGTACGTGGAGCTGGGCCGGGAGAAGACCGACAAGATCTTCACCATCCTGGTCGAGTTCGGCGATCAGGTCGACAGCCGCTACGGCGGCACCCCCGGCCCGCTGCACAACCGGATCGCCGAGCCGGACCGCTTTGTCGACAACAGCACCGACTGGCTGGCGGACTACGACCAGCAGCACTACCAGGACCTCTACTTCGGCACCGGCGAGGACACCGAGTCGCTGAAGAAGTACTACGAGAAGCAGTCCTCCGGCCGCTACTCGGTGGACGGCGAGGTCACCGACTGGGTCAAGGTCCCCTACAACGAGGCCCGTTACGGCTCCAACGACTGCGACACCTGCGCCTGGAACGCGGTCCAGGACGGCGTCACCGCCTGGGTCGCCGGCCAGGAGGCCGCGGGCCGCTCGCTCGCCGAGATCAAGGCGGACCTCTCCGAGTACGACCTGTGGGACCGCTACGACCACGACGGCGACGGCGACTTCAACGAACCCGACGGCTACATCGACCACTTCCAGCTGGTGCACGCCGGCGAGGACGAGTCGGCCGGCGGCGGCGCGCAGGGCGAGGACGCGATCTGGGCGCACCGCTGGTACGCCTTCGGCACCGACGCCGGCTCCACCGGACCGGCGGACAACAGGCTCGGCGGCACCGAGATCGGCGACACCGGTCTGTGGGTCGGCGACTACACCATCCAGCCGGAGAACGGCGGCCTCGGCGTCTTCGCCCACGAGTACGGCCACGACCTCGGCCTGCCCGACGAGTACGACACGGCCGGCGGCGAGAACTCCACCGGCTTCTGGACGCTGATGTCCTCCGGTTCCTGGCTCGGCCGGGGTGAGGACGCCATCGGCGACCTGCCCGGCGACATGAACGCCTGGGACAAGCTCCAGCTCGGCTGGCTCGACTACACCACCGCCGAGGCCGGGACCAGGTCCAAGCACAAGCTGGGCGTCGCGGAGTACAACACCGAGGACGACCAGGCGCTGATCGTCACCCTGCCCGACAAGACGGTCACCACCGAGGTCGTCCGGCCCGCCGAGGGCGCGAGCCAGTGGTGGAGCGGCAGCGGCGACGACCTGCGCAACACCCTCACCCGCACCGTCGACCTCACCGGCAGGACCTCCGCCGAACTCACCCTCGACGGCTGGTGGGACATCGAGTCCGGCTACGACTACCTCTACACCGAGGTCTCCACCGACGGCGGCGCCACCTGGACGCCCCTCGACGGCACCGCCGACGGCCAGCCGATCCCGCGCGACGGCAGCGACAAGCCGGCCCTCACCGGCTCGGTCGACGCCCACCGGAAGCTGGCCTACCCGCTGGACGCCTACGCCGGCCAGGAGATCGGCCTGCGCTTCCGCTACCAGACCGACGGCGGCGTGGCGCAGAAGGGCTTCGCGGCCGACGCGATCACGGTCACGGCCGGGGGCACCCCCTCCGGGGGAGGCGCGATCCTGTTCAGCGACGACGCCGAGACCGCGGACGCGGCCTGGACGGCCACCGGCTTCTCCCGCGTCGGCGCGTCCTTCACCAGGGACTACGCGCAGTACTACATCGCCGAGAACCGCCAGTACGTCTCCTACGACACGACGTTGCGGACGGGCCCGTACAACTTCGGCTTCTCGACGACCCGTCCCGACTGGGTGGAGCACTTCCCGTACCAGAACGGCCTGTTGATCTGGAAGTGGGACACCTCCCAGGCGGACGACAACACCAGCGTCCACCCGGGCACCGGCCTCATCCTCCCCGTCGACGCCCACCCGACGGCCCTGACGTGGTCCGACGGCACCCTGATGCGCAACCGCTTCCAGGCGTACGACTCGACCTTCAGCACCCACCGCACCGACGCCCTCACCCTGCACAAGGCGGACGTCGTCACCCGCGTCCCGTCCGCGCGGGGCGTGCCGGTCTTCGACGATCACAGCAGCGACTACTACGACGGGTCGAACCCCACCGGCGGCGTCCGGGTCACTGACACCAACACCAAGATCAAGATCATCAAGGAGGCACGCGACGGCTCCACGATCGGACTGGAAGTCGGACCAGCGGTGAAATGATCCGCGTTCTCGCAGGTCAGACCATGATCGGCGGCGACCCCCTGGCGGGGCGCCGCCGATCCGTGTTTAGGTGCGTGGTGTGGTTCTCTTATTGACACCGACTGGTACAGGGGTGTGACCGCATGGCCACAGGAGGTTTCTCCAAGCTGCCCAACGGCACCGTGGTGGTGGCGCTGAACCTGCCCAGCCCCGCCGTCCGCGTCCTCGTCCACGCCGGCAACCGGGCGCGCGCCCTGACCAGGCTGCGCAACCTCGGCCTGCGCGCCGTCTACCTGCGGGGCAACACCGCCCCGCCGACCCCCGACGAGATCACCGCCGTACTGCACCACCCGGACGGCCTGGTGTGGCGCACGGCCCCGGCGAAGGCCGCCGACCGCGGCCCGGAGCCGGTCCAGGAGCTGTGGCACCCCATCCGGGCGCTGCTCAGACCCTCGACCGCCCCGATGTAGCGCTCACCGCACCACGGGCTTCCCGGACAGCTCCACGCCCGCCTCCCGCAGCTCCTGGAGCGCCCGCTCGGTGGTCGCGGCGGCCACCCCGGCGGTCAGGTCGAGCAGCACCCGCGTACCGAAGCCCTCCCGCACCGCGTCCAGCGCGGTGGCCCGGACGCAGTGGTCGGTGGCGATGCCGACCACGTCGACCTCGTCGATGCCCCGCTCGCGCAGCCAGTCCCCGAGCCGCACGCCGTTCTCGTCGGCGCCCTCGAAGCCGCTGTAGGCCGCGGCGTACGCCCCCTTGCTGAAGACGGAGTCGACCGCGCCGGAGGCGACGGCGGGGGCGAAGTTCGGGTGGAAGCCCACCCCCTCCGTCCCGGCGACGCAGTGCGCGGGCCAGGTGTGCTCGTAGTCGGGCTGGTCGGCGAAGTGGCCGCCGGGCGAGATGTGGTGGTCCCGGGTGGCGACCACGTGGCGGTACCCGGCCGGGGCCTGTCCGATCAGTTCGGTGACGGAGGCGGCCACGTCGGCGCCCCCGGCGACGGCGAGGCTGCCCCCCTCACAGAAGTCGTTCTGCACGTCTACGACGATCAAGGCGCGGCGCATGGTCGGTGTCCTTCGGCTGTCGGAACGGCGGTCACTGGGGTGGGCGGAGATCCGCCGGAAGTCTCGCTGCGCACTCGCTCTAGCTACCCGAGCCCTCGGTGGCGTACTCCGTCGGGATCACGGGTTCCCCCCGGGAGAGCTGGGTGGCGGACAGCGGCAGGGCGGCGCGGGCCGCCGCGTGCCGGTCGCGGGCCACGTCCAGCGGCTCGCGGGCGACCACCGCGCCGCCCTTGACCAGCTCGACCTGGAGCTGCCGGCCGGCCAGCGCGGCGGGCACCGGCCCGGTGCCGACCACCTCGGCCTCGGCGTACCCGTCCGCGTCCAGCCGGCGCGCGGCCCACTTGCGTCCCCCCACGGAGGTCTTGCCGCCGCTGGACTTCTTCGCCACCGGCACCAGCGGCGCCCTGGGGTCGTCGGACTCGGCGCGGGCGACCAGCTTGTAGACCATGGAGGCGGTGGGGTGCCCGGAGCCGGTCACCAGCTGGGTGCCGACCCCGTAGGCGTCCACCGGCGCCGCCGCCAGCGAGGCGATGGCGTACTCGTCCAGGTCGGAGGTGACGACGATCTTCGTCTCCGTGGCGCCCAGCTCGTCCAGCTGCTGGCGCACCCGGTGCGCGACCAGCAGCAGGTCGCCGGAGTCGACGCGCACCGCGCCGAGCCCCGGACCGGCCACCTCCACGGCGGTGCGGACCGCCTCGGCGACGTCGTAGGTGTCCACCAGCAGCGTCGTGCCCGAGCCGAGGGAGTCCACCTGGGCGCGGAAGGCGTCCCGCTCGGTGTCGTGCAGCAGCGTGAAGGCGTGCGCGGAGGTGCCGACGGTCGGGATGCCGTAGCGGAAGCCGGCGGCCAGGTCGGAGGTGGTGGCGAAGCCGCCGACGTAGGCGGCGCGGGCGGCGGCCACGGCGGCCAGCTCGTGGGTGCGGCGGGCGCCCATCTCGATCAGCGGGCGGTCCCCGGCGGCGGAGGCCATCCGGGAGGCCGCGGCGGCGATCGCCGAGTCGTGGTTGAGGATGGACAGGATCACGGTCTCCAGCAGCACGCACTCGGCGAAGCTGCCCTCCACCCGCATGATCGGCGAGCCGGGGAAGTACACCTCGCCCTCCGGGTAGCCCCAGATGTCGCCGCTGAAGCGGTACTCCGCCAGCCAGGCCAGGGTCGGCTCGTCGACGATCTCCCGCTCCCGCAGGAAGTCGAGGACGCCGGCGTCGAAGCGGAAGTTCTCGACGGCGTCGAGGACCCGCCCGGTCCCGGCCACCACGCCGTACCGCCGCCCGTCGGGCAGCCGCCGGGTGAAGACCTCGAACACGCTGCGCCGCCCGGCCGTGCCCGCCGCCAGGGCGGCCCGCAGCATCGTCAGCTCGTACTGGTCCGTGAAGAGCGCCGTCGAGGGAACGTCGACCGGCAGCCCGAGGTCCGCTGTGTTCATGGCGGAATCGTACCCCCATTTCGTCAGTCTGACGATTTTGATCCACGTCACAGGCCCGTTTGTGCGACCGTCCCCCCGCGGTGGCAGCATGGGTGATGTGACGTCACCCGCTCCCGTAGAGACCGAACGCGCCGACCCGGCCGAAGAAGCCTTCGCCGTGCCCGAGCCGGACGTCCCCTGGGTCACCATCGTCCACAACGACCCGGTCAACCTCATGAGCTACGTGACCTACGTCTTCCAGACGTACTTCGGCTACTCCAAGGACAAGGCCACCAAGCTCATGCTCGACGTCCACCACAAGGGCCGGGCGGTCGTCTCCAGCGGCAGCCGCGAGGAGATGGAACGCGACGTGCAGGCCATGCACGGCTACGGGCTGTGGGCCACCCTCCAGCAGGACCGGAAGTAGCGGGGCGGGACCGCGAAGTGGCCAGGACCGCGGGCAGCCAGGACCGCAAGCAGCCAGGACCGGGAAGTAGCTGACACCCCTTCATGCCAGGACAATTCGAACCGCTCCCCGGCGGCGGCGCGGCCGTCGCCCTCGACGACGTCGAGATCTCCATCATCCGGTCGCTGGCCGTGCAGCTCCTGGAGCTGATCGGCCCCGGACCCGGCGGGGACGCGCCCGACGACCCGCTCGCCGGCCTCTTCGCCGAGGGGCCCAGCGAGCCGCCCGCCGACCCGGTGCTCAGGCGCCTGTTCCCGGACGCCTACATCGACCCCGAGGGCGCCCCGCAGGCCGCCGAGGCCGAGGAGCGGCGGGCCCGCTCCGCCGAGTTCCGCCGGTTCACCGAGAACGACCTCAGGGCCGGCAAGCGGGAGAACGCGCTGGCGGTGGTCGCCTCCCTGGACGCCCTGGCCTCGGCCGCCGCCGGGGAGGGCGGCGCGGTGCTGAAGCTGTCGCCAAAGGAGTCCCGGCAGTGGCTGGGCTGCCTCAACGACCTCAGGCTCGCCATCGGCTCCCGGCTGGAGATCGCCGACGAGGACGACACCGACCTGCTCTACCGCCTCCCCGACGAGGACCCGCGCAAGCCGATGGTGATGGCGTACCTGTGGCTGGGCGGGCTCCAGGAGACGCTGGTCGCCACGCTCCTGCCCTGACCCTCCGTTCAGCGGGACCTCGCCTCCGGATAACGATCCCGTCACCTTGGCACCCCGCTGTGCACCCTTCGGTGCCCTTTTCCCACCATCTGTCCGTGGCGTGCGTCACCGAGCGGGTCCTTGGTCTCCGAGGCAGTCGTGGTAAATCTTCACGATCGCCCGGCCGGCACCACCCGAATGCCGACCGGGTGCGTCACCGAGCCGGCGGACCGCCGGCCAGGCACGAGCGGGACGTCAGGCCCGCTCGGCTCCAGTATCCGGGGGGATCGAGATCCGATCCGCGGCCACCGAGAAGGCCCGGGTCGGTTGTGGAGAAAGGCGCACCACACATGACCTCAGCGAAGGTCGACACGGACAAGGGCCCCGACCAGGCCCCCGAGGAGGGCTACGAGCGCGGGCTCGGCAGCCGCCAGGTCCAGATGATCGCGATCGGCGGCGCCATCGGCGTCGGTCTCTTCCTGGGCGCCGGAGCCAACATCGCCAAGGCCGGCCCCAGCCTCATCGTCATGTACGCCCTCGCGGGCGTGATCATCTTCTTCATCATGCGGGCCCTGGGCGAGCTGCTGCTCTACCGCCCGGTCTCCGGTTCCTTCGCCGAGTACTCGCGCGAGTTCCTCGGCCCCTTCTTCGGCTACTTCACCGGCTGGACGTACTGGCTGATGTGGGTGGTCACCGGCATGGCGGAGCTGACCGCCGCCGCGATCTACATCAACTACTGGTTCCCCGGGGTCCCCCAGTGGGTGACGGCCCTGGTCTTCCTGGTCGTGCTGTTCGCCGCCAACCTGATCTCCGTCAAGCTCTTCGGCGAGATCGAGTTCTGGTTCTCGATGGTCAAGGTCACCGCCATCATCGGCATGATCGTCATCGGTCTCGGCGTGCTCACCTTCGGCTTCAGCCAGGCCGGCCCCGACGCCGCCGTCTCCAACCTGTGGGCCTTCGACGGCTTCTTCCCCAAGGGCGTCGGCTCCTCCCTGATGACCCTCCAGGGCGTGATGTTCGCCTACCTCGCCGTCGAGCTGGTCGGCGTCACCGCCGGCGAGTCCGAGAACCCGGAGAAGACCCTCCCCAAGGCGATCAACACCCTGCCCTGGCGCATCGCCCTGTTCTACGTCGGCGCCCTCACCGTCATCCTCTGCGTGGTGAAGTGGACCGAGTTCGCCGGGGGAGCGAGCCCCTTCGTCAAGGCGTTCGCGGTCATCGGCATCCCGGCCGGCGCCGGCATCGTCAACTTCGTCGTCCTCACCGCCGCCCTGTCCTCCTGTAACTCCGGCATGTACTCCACCGGCCGGATGCTGCGCACCCTCGCGGACAACGGCGAGGCCCCCCGTCTCTTCAGCCGCCTCTCCTCGACGAAGACCCCGGCCCTCGGCATCACCGTCTCGGTCGTCTTCATGGGCATCGGCGTGGTCCTGAACTACGTCGTCCCGGAGAAGGCGTTCGGCTACGTCACCTCGCTGGCCACCGCCGCCGGCATCTGGACCTGGCTGATGATCCTGATCAGCCACGTCCGCTACCGCCGCCAGGTCGTCGCGGGCCGCCTGCCCGCCTCCTCCTTCCCGGCCCCCGGCGGCTCGGTCTGCTCCTACGTCGCCATCGCCTTCCTGCTCTTCGTCACCGTCCTGATCGCGATGGACGCCGACGCCCGCGTCTGCCTGTACGTGATGGCCGGCTGGGCCGTCGCCCTCGGCATCGGCTGGGCGGTGCTCAAGAGCCGCAACCCCGAGGTCACCCGGCGCGGCGGCGAGCGCGGCGGGGAGCCGGAGCTGGAGAAGGTCGGCTGACCCGTCCCGGCTGCCGATACGGCCGCTGTCCGGCATGCGGGCCGTCCCGTACCACCCACCGGTACGGGACGGCCCTCTGCTTATCCTGCTTCCCATGCTGACCATCACCCAGGAGCTGTACGACCGGATCGTCGCCCACGCCCGCGAGGACCACCCCGACGAGGCGTGCGGGGTGATCGCGGGCCCCGTCGGCGCCGGCCGCCCCGAGCGCTTCGTCCCGATGCTGAACGCCGCCCGCTCGCCCACGTTCTACGAGTTCGACTCCCAGGACCTGCTCAGGCTCTACCGCGAGATGGACGACCGCGACGAGGAACCGGTGGTGATCTACCACTCCCACACGGCCACCGAGGCCTACCCGTCGCGCACCGACATCTCCTACGCGGGCGAGCCCGGCGCCCACTACGTGCTGGTCTCCACCGCTGACACCGACGGCGCCGGCGACTTCCAGTTCCGCTCCTTCCGCATCGTGGAAGGCGAGGTCACGGAGGAGGAAGTGAAGGTCGTCGAGACCTACTGAACTCGGCCGATCCCCCCGCTTCTCGCACTGCGGATGAACAACGTCCGAAGGGTGAGATCACATTCCAGGACCCGGACCGGGAATCGATACGATGACCGCATGGTTTCCCACGACGTGAGCACGAAGACGCCGGGCGCACTGCTCGTGGCGCGGCTGCACGTCGACCTGTGCAGGCTCGCCAGCGCCATCTGTTGACCACGCCCTGCCGCCGTACGGCCGTGAGCCGCGGCGTGCTGACGCGCGCCCACCGAAACCCACGACACTTCCGACAGGAGCCCTGAGCCATGGCCATCGAGGTCCGCATCCCCACCATCCTCCGCACCTACACCGACGGTCAGAAGGCGGTGCAGGGCACCGGAGCGACCCTCGCCGACCTGTTCGCCGACCTCGACACCCGCCACCAGGGCATCCAGGCCCGCATCGTCGACGACGGCAAGCTGCGCCGCTTCGTCAACGTCTACCTCAACGACGAGGACGTCCGCTTCCTCGACGGCATCGACACCAAGCTCACCGACGGCGACAACGTCACGATCCTGCCGGCCGTCGCCGGCGGCATGGCCTGATACCCATGCGCTACGACTCCCCGCTGGCCGCGGTGGGCAACACCCCCCTGGTGCGCCTGCCGCGGCTGTCGCCCTCCGCCGACGTCTCGGTCTGGGCCAAGCTGGAGGACCGCAACCCCACCGGCTCGGTCAAGGACCGCCCCGCCCTGCACATGATCGAGCAGGCGGAGAAGGACGGCCGGCTCACCCCCGGCTGCACCATCCTGGAGCCGACCAGCGGCAACACCGGCATCTCGCTCGCCATGGCCGCCAAGCTCAAGGGCTACCGCATGGTCTGCGTCATGCCCGAGAACACCTCCCAGGAACGCCGCGACCTGCTCGGCATGTGGGGCGCCGAGATCATCTCCTCCCCGGCCGCCGGCGGCTCCAACACCGCCGTACGCGTCGCCAAGGAACTGGCCGCCGAGCACCCCGACTGGGTCATGCTCTACCAGTACGGCAACCCCGACAACGCCGGCGCCCACTACGCGACGACCGGCCCGGAGATCCTCGCCGACCTCCCGTCGATCACGCACTTCGTCGCGGGCCTGGGGACGACGGGCACGCTGATGGGCGTCGGCCGCTACCTGCGCGAACACAAGCCCGACGTCAAGATCGTCGCCGCCGAGCCCCGCTACGACGACCTCGTCTATGGCCTGCGCAACCTCGACGAGGGCTTCGTCCCCGAGCTCTACGACGCCTCCGTCCTCACCACCCGCTACTCCGTCGGCTCCGCCGACGCCGTCACCCGCACCCGCGAACTCCTCGCCCAGGAGGGCATCTTCGCGGGCGTCTCCACCGGCGCAGCCCTGCACGCCGCGATCGGCGTCGCCACCAAGGCGCTCAAGGCCGGCGAGAGCGCCGACGTCGTCTTCGTCGTCGCCGACGGCGGCTGGAAGTACCTCTCCACCGGCGTCTACACCGCGGCCACCACCGAGGAGGCCATCGAGACCCTCCACGGCCAGCTCTGGGCCTGAACCTCCCCTACGACGCGAGGTGACGGACCTGGTCCCACAGGGCCGGGTCCACCACCCCCACCCGCCGCCGGAACTCCCCCACCCGGACCTCGCGCAGCTCACCGGTGTCCAGGAAGCTCGCCCGCCCCCGCGCGTCCCCCACCGAGCCGGGCGGCAGCGCGATCACCCCGTCCCGCCCCTCCCGGTGCCGCGTGGTGATCCTCGCGACGACCGCCCGCCGCCCCCGCACCGACAGCACCAGGCACGGCCGGTCCTTCCCGCCCCGGCCCTCCTCGAACGGCACGTTCGCCCACCAGATCTCCGCCGGCCGCGGAAGCGCCCGCGCCCCCGGCGGCCGGCGCCCCCGCCCCCAGCCGTCCACGAGCGCCGCGACCAGCCCCAGCAGGGCCACCGCCGCGATCACCAGCCACCAGGACGCGTTCATACCCGCCGACGTTACCGGCGCACGCCGCATATGCGCGCCCCCTCGACGGTCCCGGCCGCCCCTCTTCCAGCCGAACCGGTGACACCGCAGGTGAGTTCGCCCACAACGACCCCTGGCGGAGGAGCGACCCCAGGTTCCGCGCCTTACGCTCGGTGAACCGCACGACCCCCGTCTCTCCCCATCCGCCAGCGGAGGTTTCTGCTCCATGAAGCTCACCGTCGTCGGCTGCTCGGGGTCGTTCCCGTCCGCGGAATCGGCCTGCTCGAGCTACCTCGTCGAGGCCGACGGCTTCCGGCTGCTCCTCGACATGGGCAACGGCGCCCTGGGCGAGCTGCAGCGCCACTGCGGTCTCTACGACCTCGACGCGATCTTCCTCAGCCATCTGCACGCCGACCACTGCATCGACATGTGCGCCTACTTCGTGGCGCGCTACTACCGGCACGACGGCGGCCGCTGCGCCCCCCTGCCGGTCTACGGCCCCGAGGGCACCGAGCACCGGCTCACCACCGCCTACGCCGACACCCCCTCCGCCTCCTCCATGAGCGAGGTCTTCGACTTCCACACGGTCAAGCCCTCCACCTTCGAGGTCGGACCCTTCACCGTGCACACCGAGCGCGTCGCCCACCCCGTGGAGGCCTACGCCGTCCGCGTCGAGCACGGCGGACGCTCACTGACGTACTCCGGCGACACGGGCGCCACCCCCGTCCTCGACGAACTCGCCCGGGACACCGACCTGTTCCTGTGCGAGGCCGCCTTCACCCACGGCAAGGAGGACATCCCCGACCTCCACCTCACCGGCCGTCAGGCCGGCGAGAGCGCCGCCCGCGCCGGCGCCCGCCGCCTCGTCCTCACCCACATCCCGCCGTGGACCGACCCCCGCGTCAACCTGGCCGACGCCCGCGCCGTCTACGGCGGCCCGTCGGAGGTGGCGGCGCCGGGGGCGACGTACCAGATCTGACGCCAGGCGCGAAGGGCCCCCGGAACCAGGACGGTTCCGGGGGCCCTCGGCACCGCGGCGGACGCCTACGCCTTGGTGAGGTCCTCGACCTCCTCCTCGGGCTCGCGGCCCGGGGTCTTCAGGTCGAACCTGACGATGGCGAAGCGGAACACCGCGTAGTAGACGACCGCGAAGACCAGACCGATCGGGACGATCAGCCACGGCTTGGTCGCCAGGTGCCAGTTGAGGACGTAGTCGATGGCACCGGCCGAGAAGTTGAAGCCGGCGTGCACCCCCAGGCCCCACGTCACCGCCATCGACACCGCGGTGAGCACCGCGTGCAGCACGTACAGCAGCGGCGCGATGAACATGAACGAGAACTCGATCGGCTCGGTGACACCCGTGACGAACGACGTCGCCGCCAGCGAGACCATCATGCCCGTCACGGCCTTGCGGCGCTCGGGACGGGCACAGTGCGCGATCGCGAGCGCGGCGGCCGGCAGACCGAACATCATGATCGGGAAGAAGCCGGACTGGAAGATGCCGGCGGACGGGTCACCGGCCAGGAAGCGGGTGATGTCACCGTGCACGACCTCACCGGAGGCGTCCGTGAAGTCACCGAGCTGGAACCAGGCCACCGTGTTGACGAACTGGTGCATGCCGATCGGGATCAGCCCGCGGTTCACCGCGCCGAACAGCGCCGCGCCGCCCGCGCCCAGACCCGTCATCCACTCACCGAAGTCCGAGATGCCCTCGCCGATGGGCTCCCAGACCAGACCGAAGAAGACCCCGACCACGATGCCGACGAACGCCATGATGATCGGCACCAGCCGGCGGCCGTTGAAGAAGCCCAGCCAGTCCACCAGCTTCTTGCGGTGGTAGCGCTGCCACAGCACCGCCGCCAGCAGACCCATGACGATGCCGCCGAGCACCCCGGGGTCGTTGTACGTCGCGGCGGTGTCCGCGCCCTCCTTCACCACCGCCTCGGTGACCGGGAACGCCTGGAGCACCTTGCTGTAGACGAGGAAGCCGACCACCGCGGCCAGCGCGGTCGAACCGTCCGCCTTCTTCGCGAAACCGATCGCCACGCCGATGCAGAACAGGATCGGCAGCGAGCCGGTCAGCGCACCGCCCGCGTTGTTGAAGACCGCGGCGACCTTGTCCCAGCCCAGGCCGTCCTTGCCGAAGATGTCGTCCTGGCCGAGCCGGACCATGATGCCCGCGGCCGGCAGCACGGCGATCGGGAGCTGCAGACTCCGGCCGACCTTCTGCAGGCCCTGGAACAGGCCCGATCCCCGCTTCTTCGCGGGAGCCGCCGAGGCGGTGGCGGTGCTCATGTGCTTCCTCCAACACAGGTGGTGGTCTACACCACTCAGTGGTGCGGACCTGTTCTAACACGATGAAGGCGACATAAGGAACCCGCGATCCCGGCCGGTCTCCCGCCGCCGGACAAGGCGGCGCCCCGGCCCGCCCGCACCCCTCCCGCCCCGGCACGACGGCACCCCGGCGCCGACCACCGCGGACAGGTGGTGTAGACCAGTCGACGGGCTCGCGCGGACGGGCCGACTGTGGGTTACTGCGACAAAGCGGTTCGGACCAGGGAGAAGGAACATGGCCACCAAGGCTGAGAAGATCGTCGCCGGACTCGGCGGCATCGACAACATCGACGAGATCGAAGGCTGCATCACCCGCCTGCGCACCGAGGTCCACGACCCCTCCCTCGTCGACGAAGCCGCCCTCAAGGCCGCCGGCGCCCACGGCGTCGTCAAGATGGGCAACGCCATCCAGGTCGTCATCGGCACGGACGCGGACCCGATCGCCGCCGACATCGAAGACATGATGTAGCCGACACCTCACGCGCGCGGAGGGCTCCGCGCGGAGTGCTCCGCGCAGAGGGTCCCCTCCCGCCCCGGAAGGGACCCTCTCCCCCTACGGCTAGGCTCATCCGCATGTCACGCATCGACGGCCGCACCCCCGAACAGCTCCGCCCCGTCACCATCGAACGCGGCTGGAGCAAGCACGCCGAGGGCTCCGTCCTCGTCTCCTTCGGCGACACCAGAGTCCTGTGCACCGCCTCCGTCACCGAAGGCGTCCCGCGCTGGCGCAAGGGCAGCGGCGAGGGCTGGGTCACCGCCGAGTACGCCATGCTCCCCCGCGCCACCAACACCCGCGGCGACCGCGAGTCCGTCAAGGGCCGCATCGGCGGACGCACCCACGAGATCAGCCGCCTCATCGGCCGCTCCCTGCGCGCCGTCATCGACTTCAAGGCCCTCGGCGAGACCACGATCGTCCTCGACTGCGACGTCCTCCAGGCCGACGGCGGCACCCGCACCGCCGCGATCACCGGCGCCTACGTGGCCCTGGCCGACGCCATCACCTGGGGCCAGGCCAACAAACTGATCCGCCCCAGCCGCAAGCCGCTCACCGGCACGGTCTCCGCCGTCTCCGTCGGCATCATCGACGGCACCCCCATGCTCGACCTCCGCTACGAGGAGGACGTCCGCGCCGACACCGACATGAACGTCGTCCGCACCGGCGACGGCCGCTTCGTCGAGGTCCAGGGCACCGCCGAGACCCAGCCCTTCGCCCGCGAGGAACTCGACGCCCTCCTCGACCTCGCCACCGCCGGCTGCGCCGAACTCACCGACCTCCAGCGCAAGGCCCTCGACACGGTCCTCGAAAGGTAAAGACGGGGAAAAGAACGGCGGTCCGCACGGGCAACCGGACCGCCCGCGCCCGCGTCACTACACATATACGGATCCACGGCACCGCCGCCGTACATCCGGCGCAGCAGCACCGCACAGAGGGCCGCCCGGCCCTGTCCGTAGGGAAGGACCGCACTCTCATGGCCACGACCCGCCGACGCCGAAGCCGTCGCACCGCCCTCGCCGCCGCCGTGGCGGCCGTCGCCCTGACGGCCGGGCTGACCACCGGCTGCGACGCCGTCGACAAGGCACTGGACTGCGTCCAGACCGCCGACGCCATCGCCGACAGCGTCACCGCGCTCCAGCAGGCCGTCGAGGCCGCGTCGGACGACCCGACGCAGCTCGAGGAATCCCTGGACAGCATCGACAAGAACCTCGACAAGATCGGCGACAAGACCGACGACGCCGACGTCGACAAGGCCGTCGACGACCTCGGCCGGGCCGTCGACAACGTCCGCGCCTCCGTCGAGAACGGCGACGCCACCCCCGACATCAGCCCGGTCACGGACGCGGCGGGCGAACTGACGAAGGTCTGCACGCCGTAGGGCCCGTCTTCGGTCTCCCGTCGTCACCCGCAGGACAGACGGGAGACCGACGACAGGCCCTGGCGGTGCGCGCGCAGGTGGGCGGATGCGAAGGGAGGGGGCGGGGCACCGCGATACTGGTCCGCATGACCCGCCTGATCCTCGCCACCCGCAACGCCGGGAAGATCACCGAACTCCGCGCCATCCTGGGGGAGGCCGGCCTCCCCCACGAACTGGTCGGCACCGACGCCTACCCCGAGATCCCGGACGTGAAGGAGACGGGGGTGACCTTCGCGGAGAACGCCCTGCTGAAGGCCCACGCCCTCGCCCGGGCCACCGGCCTGCCCGCCGTCGCCGACGACTCCGGCCTCTGCGTCGACGTCATGAACGGCGCCCCCGGCATCTTCTCCGCCCGCTGGTCCGGCCGGCACGGCGACGACCGGGCCAACCTGGACCTCCTCCTCGCCCAGCTCGCCGACATCGCGGACGAACACCGCGGCGCGTACTTCGCCTGCGCGGCGGCCCTGGCCCTGCCCGACGGCACGGAACGCGTCGTCGAGGGCAAGCTGATGGGCGTCCTGCGCCGGTCCCCGTCCGGCACGGGCGGCTTCGGCTACGACCCGATCCTCCAGCCGGAGGGCGAGACCCGCACCTGCGCGGAGCTGACGGCCGCCGAGAAGAACGCGATCAGCCACCGCGGGAAGGCGTTCCGGGGGCTGGTGCCGGTGGTGCGGGAGTTGTTGGGCTGATTTCGCGAAGACAGCTCCGCGCCTTCGAAACGAAGGCGCGGAGCTGTTTTTTCCTGTGGGCCCGGTGGGACTCGAACCCACGACACGCCGGACCTAAACCGGCGCCCTCTTGCCAGCTGGGGTACGGGCCCGCAGCGCTTCTACTTTACTGGGAGGCGCGGGCCACTCGTCGTCCTCCTCGGCACCAGGTGCTGGTGACGGCGTGGCAGTTGGGGCACAGCAGACGAAGATTTTCCCGTCGGTTGTCGCGCCAGTCCCCGTTGACGTGGTCGATCTCGAGAGTCATCGGTTTGCCCAGCCACTGCGGAGCGGTTCCACACCTGGCGCATTGCTCGGGTACACCGACTTCCCGAAGTGCCCGGCGCAGCAACGACGCCGCGGTCCGACGGTTGCTGTCGCTGCGGACGAGGATGTCCTCCGCGCGTTTGGCCGACGGGCTCCTCCTGCCTCGTTGGTGTGCTTGCCCGAGGAAGTGGGAGGTGTCGATGTGGTCTTCCGCGACCCACTGCTGAAACAGCGCGCGCAGTCGGCTGTTGTCCGGCTGCCCCAGGGACTTCAAGGCGCCTGAGATGGAGATCGCCTCCGCGACTGCGCTCCGCAACTCGGCAGGGGAAGGCTTCGGATAAGGGTTCCTGCCCCGTCGTCGCGGGAAGTGTGAGACGTCGATGCCGAAATGGTCGAAGCGCTTGTACAGATGCCGACGGAGGTTGCGGTAGGGGCGCGCGCCGAAGAAGGCGATGACCTCGTCGATGTCGGCGCACCTCTCGGCTGCCTCGGCCAAGCGTTCGCGGGTGTATTGCCTACCGTCGTTCACGCGGCACGTCCCCTGCTCCGACCGCGGTAGGTGTCCGTCGTCGAGTGGCAGTTGGGGCAGAGCATCCGCAGGTTGCCGATCTGGTTGTTCCGCCAGTCGCCGTTGATGTGGTCGACCTCCAGGGGGAGTGGTTCCCCGAACCACACCGGGTCGATCCCGCACAGAGCGCAGCGTTCCTCGACGCCGAGCTCTCGCATCGCCCGCTTGAGCCGACTGCTGGGGACACGCTTGGCATGGTCCGACGTGTTCACGGTGAGGATCTCCTCGGCAGTCCTGCGACGCCGGTTGTGGCGTTGCCGCTCCGTGCGGACCACTGGGGTGAAGTGCGACGTGTCGATCCCGTAAGCCTTGATGCGCCGTGAGATGTGCGCGTGTTGCCCACCGACCAGATCGAGTCCCAGTCGACGCAGGACGTCACTGACGCTCGCTGACGCGGCGACCGCGGATTCCAGGATCTCCCTCGTCCACTTCACGCCCTCACGCTCGAAGTGCGAGACATCCACCCCCAGCTTCCTCATCCGGTCGAAGACGTACCGCCGCTTCCAGCTCCGCGGATCCACCCCCAGCCGCTCCAGCGCCTCCGTGAGCGTCCGGGCCTCCCGGGCCGCCTCCGCCAGCCGCTCGCGCGTGTACGTACTGGTCCCCATGGGGTCGTCCCCTCCGCTTCCCGGCCGTCCGTTCGCGGCCTCGTACGGAGTAACGAACCGGTTATCGGACAGTCACGCGCGGTATGCGGAAGGGGCCGTTCCGGGAGGGTGTCCCGGTACGGCCCCGTGGGGTGGTGGCTCAGATGCCCAGGTCCTTGATGATCTTGGCTACGTGGCCCGTCGCGCGGACGTTGTACAGGGCCCTTTCGACCTTGCCCGCCTCGTCCACCACGATCGTGGAGCGGATGACGCCCAGGTAGGTCCTGCCGTAGTTCTTCTTCTCGCCGAAGGCGCCGTACGCCTCCAGGACGGACTTGTCCGGGTCGGCGAGGAGGGTGACCCTCAGGGATTCCGTCTCGCGGAACCTGGCCAGCTTCTCCGGCCGGTCGGGGGAGATGCCGAGCACGTCGTAGCCGGCGCCGGCCAGCAGGTCGAGGTTGTCCGTGAAGTCGCACGCCTGCTTCGTGCAGCCGGGGGTAAGGGCTGCGGGGTAGAAGTAGACGATGACCTTGCGGCCCTTGTGGTCGGCCAGGGAGACCTCGTTGCCGTCGGCGTCCTGGAGGGTGAAGGCGGGGGCCACGTCCCCGGGCTGGAGTCGCTCGCTCATCGGGACAGGGTAACCGGGGGTCCTGGCAGTGCGGCCGGCCGCAGAGCTGACAGACTGTCCGGAACAGCACAGGATCAGCATCACATCGGAGGCCGTACGGTGGCGGACACGTCGGACACGAGAACCCCGGCGCAGATCGAGGCGGACATCAAGCGCCGCCGCGAGGTGCTGGCCGAGACGCTCGACGAGATCGGGGCGCGGGTGCACCCGAAGACGATCGTGGGCGACGCGAAGGCCAAGGTCGCGTCGAGCGTCGATCACACGCTCGGCCGGGCGTACGTCCAGGTCAACCGGGCCGTGAGCGAGGTGAAGGGGCGGTTCGTGGACGAGGGGGGCGCCCCCCGGCTGGAGCGGATCGTGCCCGTGGCGCTCGTCGTCGTCGGGGTGGTGGGCCTGGTGGCCCTCGGGACCCGGCGGCGCGGGCGCTGAGGCGGAACAGGTAGGTTCGGGGCCGTGAGCGCCAAGAGAAACGATCCCAGCACCCAGGACGACAAGCTGCCCATCCGCATGCTGCACGACCGTGTACTGGTGCGGCAGGACACCAGCGAGGGCGAGCGGCGTTCCGGGGGCGGCATCCTGATTCCCGCCACGGCGGCGGTCGGCAAGCGGCTGGCCTGGGCCGAGGTCGTCGCGGTCGGGCAGAACGTCCGGACGGTGGAGCCGGGGGACCGGGTCCTGTTCGACCCGGAGGACCGGGCCGAGGTGGAGGTGCGCGGGGTCGGTTACGTGCTGATGCGCGAGCGGGATCTGCACGCCGTCGCCGCGGACCGGTTCGAGGGGTCGGAGGACTCCACCGGGCTGTATCTCTGACCGGCTGTATCTCTGACCGCGCGCCGACCGCGTGGAAGGGGCCGGTGACCGAGGTCACCGGCCCCTTCCGGCGTGTTTTGCTACGTTGGGAGGCCACCCGACGAGACGCGCCGTACCGGGTCACGCAAAGACGACGCACCACCGTTCCGTACGTTCCCGGAGGTGCCGTCATGGCCTGGGTCCTGCTGGTCGTCGCCGGTCTGCTGGAGGTCGGCTGGTCGGTCGGGATGAAGTACACGGACGGGTTCACCCGCCTCGTCCCGTCCCTGTTCACCGGCGCCGGGATCGTCGCCAGCATGCTGCTGCTGTCCTGTGCGGCCCGGTCGCTGCCGATCGGTACGGCCTACGGGGTGTGGGTCGGGATCGGGGCCGCCGGTGCGGCGGTGCTCGGCATGGTGGTGCTGGGGGAGCCGGTGACCGCCGCCCGGATCTTCTTCGTCTGTCTGCTGCTGGTGGCCGTGGTGGGGCTGAAGGCGACCTCGGGGCACTGACCTCACTGACCGGTGGTGCCGGAGCTGTCGGGGAGCGGCCAGTTTGAGTCGTCGTCGCCCCCGGCGCCGTCGTCCGTGCTCTCGCCGCCGCCGGGCGTCGCCTCGTCGCCGGTGCCGGTGTCGCCTCCGGCGCCGTCGTCCCCGCCGGTGCCGGTGCCGGCCGTCTCGCCGCCGCCGGTGGTGTCGTCGTCGGGGGTGGTGCCGGTGTCGCCGGTGCCGGGCCGGGTGGCCTCCCGGGTGGCGCCGGCGGTCTGGCCGCTGCCGCGGGAGGTGTCCGGGCTCGCGGCGTCGTCGTCGGTGGCGCCGGCGGAGGTGGAGGTGGCCGACGGGTCGGTGGAGGGGGCCTCGTTCTCGGCGGCGCCGCGCTGCAGGCGCAGGTCGAAGTCGCTGACCGGTTCGCCCTTCAGGGCCTGGCGGGTGTACTGGCCCCAGATCTCCGCGGGGGCGCCGCCGCCGTTGATGCGGGCGAGGCCGGTGGCGCCGTAGAGCGGTTTGTGGGCGGCGGTCTGGGGGTCCTGGCCCATGACGGCGACGACGGTGGCCAGCTCGGGGGTGTACCCGGCGAACCAGGCGGCGGTGTCCTCCTCGGCGGTGCCGGTCTTGCCGGCGGCGGGGCGGCCCGCGGCCTGGGCGGCGGTGGCGGTGCCCCTCTGGACGACGCTGCGCAGCACGGAGGTGGTGGTGTCGGCGGCCTGGCGGCTGATGACCTGCCGTTCCTTGCGCTCGGGCAGCTCCAGCTCCCGGTCGCCGTCCTTCACGACCTTCTCGACCAGGGTGTACGTGCCGTGCTTGCCGTGGTTGGCGAGGGTGGCGTAGGCCTCGGCCATGTCCAGGACGCTGGCCTGGGCGACGCCGAGCGCGATGGAGGGGCTCTCGACCAGGTCGGGGGTGGTCTCGGGCAGCCCGAGGTCGACGGCGGTCTCCTTGACCTTGTCGGAGCCGACGTCGACGGCCATCTGCGCGTAGACGGCGTTGACCGACTTGTCGGTGGCCTCGCGGACGGTGATCTGCCCGTAGGAGGTCTGGTCCTCGTTCTCGGGGGCGTAGTGGCCGCCGTCCCAGCCCTGGACGGCGCGCTTGTTGGTGCCGTCGTAGACGGTGTTGGGGGTGATGCGGCGGCCGTCCTGGGTCACCGAGGAGTTCTGGACGGCGGAGGCGAGGACGAACGGCTTGAAGGTGGAGCCGACCTGGAAGTCGCGGCGGGTGGCGTTGGGCGTGTACTGCTTGACGTAGTCGATGCCGTTGTACATCGCCACGACCTTGCCGGTCTTCGGGTCGACGGAGGCGCCGCCGGCCCGGACGTACGTGTCGACCTTGCGGTTCTCCTTGTCGAGCAGGGACATCAGCTTGTCGTCGACGGCCTCGACGAAGGCGTCCTGCTTGTCCTTCTCCAGGGTGGTGGTGATGCGGTAGCCGCCGCGGTCGAGGTCCTCCTCGGCGACGACGCCGTGCTCGACGAGGTACTCCTTGACGATGCCGACGACGTAGCCGCGCTGTCCGGACATGCCGGTGGAGGTGGTCGTCTCCTTCGGCATCGGGAAGGTCAGCTCCGCGCGTTCGGCGGCGTCGAGCCAGCCCTGCTCGACCATGCCGTCCAGGACGTAGTTCCAGCGGGCGGTCACGGCGCCCTTGTTCTCGGGGTGGGCGACGACGTCGTACTGGCTGGGGGCGTTGAGCAGCGAGGCGAGGTAGGCGCCCTGGGCGGCGGTGAGGTCGGTGGCGTCGGTGCCGTAGTAGGCCTGGGCGGCGGCCTGGACGCCGTAGGCGCCGCGGCCGAAGAAGCTGGTGTTGAGGTAGCCCTCCAGGATGTCGTCCTTGCTCTTCTCCCGGTCGAGCTTGATGGAGATGAAGAACTCCTTGGCCTTGCGGGTGACCGTCTGCTCCTGGGCGAGGTAGTAGTTCTTGACGTACTGCTGGGTGATGGTGGAGCCGGACTGCTTGCCCTTGCCGGTGAGGGTGTTCCAGCCGGCGCGGATCATGGCCTGGGGGTCGATCGCGGACTCGGTGTAGAAGTCGCGGTCCTCGGCGGCGAGGACGGCGTGCTGGGCGTCCTTCGAGATGCCGTCCAGGCCGACGTTCTCCCGGTTGACCTCGCCGTCGCGGGCGAGGACGGTGCCGTCGGCGTAGAGGTAGACGTTGCTCTGCTGGGTCGCCAGGGCGTTGGCGGAGGGGATCTTGACCAGCGAGTAGCCGAGGAGGAAGCCGCCGGCCAGCAGCACGGCGGCGGCCAGCGCGGTGCCGAGCGTCATCCGCCAGGTGGGGACCGCCCGGCGCCAGCCGGTGCGCTTGGGGCGCTTCGGCCCGCCGTCCGAGGGGGCGGTGGTGTCCTGGCTGCGGGCGTCCCGGTCCGGGGCCGGCTGTTTCGGCTGCGGCTCGTCGCTCATGGTGTGCGTAAGGCTCCTGGGTGCGGTGCGTGCGTGCGTGCGGTACGTCGTACGTCGGGTCCGTACGGCTCCGGCGTGATGCGCGCGCGGAGGGGACTTCTGTGACCCCTGTGAACAAGACTGTCGCATCCGTGGTTCAGTTCCCTTTGCACCGGGCTGGGGAAAACCCGTGGCATGCCTCCTTCGGCCGGTACTAGGCTCCTGCGCTTCGGTGCCGGGTGGCGGGAGGAGGACCGGGCGTGGACGTGGGCGCGTGGCGGGTGTACGCGGCGGTCGTCGCGGGCGGGTTCCGCCGGTACGCGACGTACCGGGCGGCCACCGCGGCCGGGGTGTTCACCAACACCGTGTTCGGGCTGATCCTGGTCTACACGTACCTGGCGCTGTGGGACGAGCGGCCGTCGCTGGGCGGCTACGACCAGGCGCAGGCGGTCACCTTCGTGTGGGTGGGGCAGGCGCTGCTGGCGGCGCTGGCGCTCGGGGGCGGCGGTGTCGAGGGCGAGCTGACCGAACGCATCCGTTCGGGTGACATCGCCGTCGACCTGTACCGGCCGGTCGACTTCCAGCTGTGGTGGCTGGCGGCGGACCTGGGCCGGTGCCTGTTCCAGCTGGCGGGGCGCGGGGTGGTGCCGTTCGCGTTCGGGGCGCTGGTCTTCCCGGCCCGCCTGCCGCCGGACGCGGGGACGTGGGCGGCGTTCCTGGTGGCGGTGGTGCTGGGGACGCTGGTGAGCTACGGCATCCGGTTCCTGGTGGCGCTGTCGGCGTTCTGGCTGCTGGACGGTACGGGGGTGCAGCAGATGGCGTGGATCGCCGGGTTCTTCTGCTCGGGGATGCTGCTGCCGCTGAACGTGTTCCCGGGGGCGCTCGGCGAGGTGGTGCGGCTGCTGCCGTGGTCGGCGCTGCTGCAGGCGCCGGCGGACGTGCTGCTGGGGGAGGCCGATCCGTGGGGCACGTTCGCGTTCCAGGCGGGCTGGGCGGTGGTGCTGGCGGTGGTGGGGCGGCTGGTGTGGTCGGTGGCCGCGCGCAGGGTGGTGGCGCAGGGTGGGTGAGGACGGGGTGCGGGGCGCCGGCGGGCCGCGGTACGGCCGGGGCGGGGTCGGCGGGCCGCTGCCGGAGGGTGGTCGCGGGTTCGGCGGGCCGCTGCCGGAGAGTGATCGTGGGGTCGGTGGCCTGCGCGCCTACGGGATGGTCGCCGCGATGTGGATCAGGTCGACGATGGCCTACCGGGTGTCGTTCCTGATCACCACGGCGGCGAGTTTCGTGACGAGCGGGCTGGACTTCGTCGCGGTGCTGCTGATGTTCTCCCGGGTGGACGCGCTGGGCGGCTGGTCGCTGCCCGAGGTCGCGTTCCTGTACGGGCTGTCCGCTGTCGCCTTCGGACTGGCGGACCTGGCGATCGGGTCGATGGAGCGGCTGGGCCGGCGGGTGCGGGACGGCACGCTGGACCTGCTGCTGGTGCGTCCGGCGCCGGTGCTGGCGCAGGTGGCGGCGGACCGGTTCGCGCCGCGCCGGGTGGGCCGGGTGATCCAGGGGGCGCTGGTGCTGGGCTTCGCGCTGTCCGCGCTGGACGTGGCGTGGACGCCGGCGAAGGTGGTGCTGGTGCCGGTGATGGCGGCCGCCGGCGGGGCGATCTTCTGCGCGGTGTTCGTGGCGGGGGCGGCGTTCCAGTTCCTGGCGCAGGACGCCTCCGAGGTGCAGAACGCGTTCACCTACGGGGGGACGACGCTGTTGCAGTATCCGCCGGTGCTGTTCGCGCAGGAGCTGGTGCGCGGGGTGACGTTCGTGCTGCCGCTGGCCTTCGTGAACTGGGTGCCGGCGTCGTACGTGCTGGGGCGGCCGTACCCGCTGGACCTGCCGGGCTGGACGGCGTTCGCGTCGCCGCTGGTGGCGGCGGGGTGCTGCGCGCTGGCGGGGCTGGCGTGGCGGGCGGGGCTGCGTTCCTACCGGAGTACGGGGAGCTGAGACCAGGTGGACGACGACTTCATTCGTCTCGACGGCGTCGAGAAGGTCTTCGACGTACGGAGGAGGACCGGGTTCCTGCGCCGGGAGCGGCGTCAGGTGCGGGCGGTGGACGGGCTGTCGTTCACCGTGGCGCGCGGCGAGGTGGTGGGCTACATCGGGCCGAACGGCGCCGGGAAGTCGACCACGGTCAAGATGCTCACCGGCATCCTCACGCCCAGCGGCGGCACGCTGCGGGTGGCCGGCATCGACCCGTCCCGGGAGCGCGCCCGCCTGGCCCGCCGGATCGGCGTCGTCTTCGGGCAGCGCACGACGCTGTGGTGGGACCTGCCGCTGATCGACTCCTACCGGCTGGCGCACCGCATGTACCGCATCCCCGACGCCCGCTACCGGGAGAACCTCGACCGCTGCGTCGAACTCCTCGGCCTGGGCGCCCTGCTGGACGTGCCGGTGCGCCAGCTGTCGCTGGGCCAGCGGATGCGCGGCGACATCGCGGCGGCCCTGCTGCACGACCCGGAGGTCCTCTACCTCGACGAGCCGACCATCGGCCTGGACGTGGTCTCCAAGGCCAGGGTGCGCGGCTTCCTGCGCGAGCTGAACGCCGGGCGCGGCACCACGGTGCTGCTGACCACGCACGACCTGACCGACATCGAGCAGCTCTGCTCCCGGGTGATGGTGATCGACCACGGCCGGCTGATGTACGACGGTCCGCTGACCGGGCTGCACGAGGCGGGGGAGTCGGAACGGACCCTGGTGGTGGACCTGGCGCGCGAGCTGCCGCCGATCGAGGCGCCCGCGCCCGCGCGGGTGGTCCGGGTGGAGGGGCCCCGGCAGTGGCTGGCCTTCCCGGCGTCGGCGTCGGCGGCCGAGCTGGTGGCGCGGGTCGCCGCCGCCTATCCGCTGGTCGACCTGTCGGTGCGGGAGCCCGACATCGAGGCGGTGATCGCCCGGATGTACGCGGAGCGGGCGGGCGCGTAGGGCGCGGGGGAGGGCGGTCCAGGCATAGTGCCGGGGGCGGTGAACTCGTAGGCTGCTGTACATGACCGACGACGCCCCGGACCTCCGGGCATCCGACGCCGACCGCGAGCGGGTCGCCGAGGTCCTGCGGGACGCCCTCGCGGAGGGGCGGCTGGACCTGGCGGAGTTCGAGGAGCGGCTGGACGCCACGTACGCGGCCCGCACCTACGGCGAGCTGGCCCCGCTCACCAAGGACCTGCCGGCCGGTGCGGCGGCGCCGGCGCCGAAGGTGTCGATGGCCAAGGAGCCGGCCGGGGCGGGGAGCTGGGCGGGGCGGATCACCGGCGGCGAGGCGTCCTCGACCTGGGCCGTCGCCGTGATGTCCGGGTTCCAGCGCAAGGGGCGCTGGCGGGTGCCGAGGCGGTTCAACTGCTTCGCGTTCTGGGGCGGCGGGGAGATCGACCTGCGCGAGGCGGACTTCGCCGACCGCGAGGTCGTGATCAACTGCGTGGCGGTCATGGGCGGGATGAACGTGGTCGTGCCGCCCGGGGTCGAGGTGATCGTCCGCGGCGTCGGCGTCATGGGCGGCTTCGACCACCGGGAGGAGGGCGTGCCGGGCGACCCGGGCGCCCCGCGCGTGATCGTGACGGGCTTCGCCTTCTGGGGCGGGGTCGGGGTGGAGCGCAAGCTGCCCCGGGCGGAGCGGCAGCGGCTGAGGGAGGAGCGGCGCCGGGAGCGGCTGGAGCGCAAGGAGGCGAGGCGGGAGCTGAACGCCTCGGTGCGCGACGACGTGATGGACGCCCACCGGCGGATGCTGGACGCCCACCGGGACCACCGCGACCAGCACCGGGAGCGCCGCCCGCGCCGGGAGGACTGAGCCGGGGCGGCCCGGTGCCGTCGGAGGGGTCCGGTGTCCTCCGACGGGTCCGGTGTCGTCGGAGGGGTCCGGTGTCCTCAGAGGGTTCGGTGCTGTCGGACGGGTTCGGCGCTCTCCGAAGGGTCCGGTGCTGTCGGAGGGGTCCGGCGCTCTCCCGAGGGTCCGGTGCTGTTGGGGGGCCCGGCGTCCTCCGAAGGGTCCGGTGCCGTCAGAGCTGGGCCGGTGCCGCCCCCTCCAGGTCGTCCAGGTCGAGCGCCCCGGCCATCCGCGCGTACCCCTCGTCGCTGGGGTGGAGGTTGTCACCGCAGTCGTAGTCGGCGCGCAGCCGGCGCGGGTCGTACGGGTCGCGCAGCGCCTTGTCGAAGTCGGCGACCGCGTCGAACACCTCGCCGTCGCGGATCGCGGCGTTGACGTCCTGCCGTACCCCCTCGCGGACGTCGCTGTAGCCGCGGTGGCCGCCGAACGGCATGAGGGTCGCGCCGATCACCTTCAGCCCGCGGGCGTGGGCCCGCTCGACCAGGGTGCGCAGGCCGTCGAGGATGAGTTCCGGGTCGGTGACGCCGGGGTCGCGCAGGATGTCGTTGACGCCGAGGTCGATCACGACGGCCCGGACGCCCGTCCGCCCCAGCACGTCCCGGTCGAACCGGTCCAGCGCGCTCGGGTTGTCCGGCGGGGTGCCCACGCCGCCGGTCAGGACGCGGTTGCCGCTGATGCCCTGGTTGACGACGCTGTAGCGCGGCACGTCCCGTCCCTTGTCGGCCGCCGTGCGCAGCCGCGCGGCCAGCACGTCGGTCCACCGCCGGTTGGCGTCGGGGGTGGAGGTGGCGCCGTCGGTGAGGGAGTCGCCGATTGCCACGACGGTGCCCTCGGCCTCGTCGCTGAGCAGGTCGAGGGCGCTGAGGTAGCGCCAGTACGGGGTCGGGGTGTAGCCGGTGCCGGTGGTGTCCTCGGCGCGGTCGCCGGTGGCCAGGTAGTTGGTCTGCCGGGTCTGCGAGTGGATGGTGACCGGGCCGGACGGGGTGGGGGAGTAGGTGGTGACCAGGACGTCGGCGTCGTGGGGGACGGCGAGCCGTACGGCGTCGCTCATCACCTGGCCGCCGGCCGGGATGACGACCCGGGTGGCGCCGTCGAAGGTCAGCCGCCGCATGGTGCCGTCGGCCGCGGCGGCGGTGCCGGCGCCGTCGGCCAGGGCGAGGGAGGCGTGGCTGATGGTCAGCGGGGTGGCACCGTAGAAGTTGGACAGGGTGACGCGGGCGCTGGTGCCGCCGACGGCCGTGTGCACGACGTTGCGCACCGAGCGGCCGGCCAGGCCGGTGGCCCGGGTGCCGGGTTCCGCGCCGGAGGGGGAGGCGGACCAGGCGCCGACCCAGGTGCCGGTGGAGGCGGGCGCGGCGGAGCCCGGCGGGGCGTGGCCCGCGGCGCGCGACGCGCGGTTCCCGGTGGCGTCGTCGGCCGCGACCCCGACGTATATGGCGACGGAGAGGGCGAGCACCGCCGCGAGGACGGCGGCCAGCAGGGCGTGCTGCCGGGCGGGGCGCCGGGTGGGCCGGGCGGGGGGTGCTGGGGGTACCGGAGGTACCGGGGGCAGCGGGGGCGTGTCCGGGCCCCCGTCATGACCGCGGGTCATGTGGTGCTGTTCTCCTAGGGGGAGGGGAGCCCGGGGCTCCGGTCCGACGATCCCATGATGCGTCATGGGGGCGGGGGCGCGAACGGGGCCCCGTCGCGATTCCCCTCCGGACAGACGCCGGGAACTCGCGTTCCGTTCCGGGAGTCGGTCAGGAAGGGACAATGGGTGGGGGATCACCGGACGGGTGGAGCGGAGCGGATGGAACGGACGAACACGGGCCGGCCCGAGGGCGAGGGCGAGGGCGAAGGCGTGGGTGCGGGTGCGGGTGCGGGTGCGGGTGCGGGCGAGGACCCTGCCGAGCACGAGCGCCGGCCCGCCCGCCCCGGTGCCCCGGCGGGCGGCGCGACGGCAGCCGGCGGGGCGCGGGCACCGGGCGGCGCGACGGCACCGACCGGTGCGACGGCACCGGGCCGGGCCACGGCACCGACCGGTGCGACGGCACCGGGCCGGGCCACGGCACCGACCGGCGCGACGGCACCGGGCCGGGCCACGGCACCGACCGGCGCCACGGCACCGGGCCGGGCCACGGCGGCGCCGGGCCGGGCGACGCCGCCGAACCGCGCCATGACGACGTTCAGCCCCGCGGACGAGGAGAAACGGCGCGGCGTGCGCCGCATGAAGCTCACCGCGACCGGCCTGCTGCTCTTCGTCGCCCTGGTCTACGTCCTCGCCGAGTGGGCCTCCCACCACGGCGCCGGCGCCTGGGCGGGCTACGTCTCGGCCGCCGCCGAGGCCGGCATGGTCGGCGCGCTCGCCGACTGGTTCGCGGTGACCGCCCTCTTCCGCCACCCCCTCGGCCTGCCCATCCCGCACACCGCGATCATCCCGAAGAAGAAGGACCAGCTCGGCGTCTCCCTGGGGGAGTTCGTCGGCGAGAACTTCCTCTCCGAGGACGTCGTACGGCAGCGGCTGCGCGCCGTCGGCATCGGCTCCCGGCTCGGCGCCTGGCTCGCCGTCCCCGAACACGCCGACCGGGTCACCGCCGAGCTGTCCGCCGCGCTGCGCGGCGCCCTGACCGTGCTGCGCGACTCCGACGTCCAGGCGGTGGTCGGCGAGGCCATCACCCGCCGGGCCGACGCGCAGGAGATCGCGCCCGGCGTCGGCAAGATGCTGGAGCGCGTCGTCGCCGACGGCGGCCACCGCAGGGCCGTCGACCTGATCGTCACCCGCGCCCACGACTGGCTGGTCCTGCACGGCGACTCGGTGATGGACGCCGTGCAGGGCGGGGCGCCCGGCTGGACGCCCCGGTTCGTCGACAAGCGGGTCGGCGAACGCGTCTACAAGGAACTGCTGCGCTTCGTCACCGAGATGCGGGACATGCCCGCCCACCCGGCGCGCGGCGCCCTGGACCGCTTCCTCGCCGACTTCGCCGCCGACCTCCAGTCGGACACCGAGACGCGGGCCCGGGTGGAGCGGCTGAAGACGGACGTCCTGGGCCGCAGCGAGGTCCAGGACCTGATCGCGTCCGCCTGGACGGCCGTACGGTCCATGATCGTCTCGGCGGCCGAGGACGAGCGCAGCGAACTGCGCCTGAGGGTGCGCGCCTCGCTGCTGTCGCTGGGCGCCCGGATGGCCTCCGACACCAGGGTCCAGGGCAAGGTCGACCAGTGGATCGAGGGCGCCGCCGTCTACGTCGTGACCACCTACCGGCGGGAGATCACCTCCCTGATCACCGACACGGTCGCGAGCTGGGACGCCGAGCACACCACCAAGAAGATCGAGGCCAACATCGGCCGCGACCTCCAGTTCATCCGCATCAACGGCACGGTGGTCGGCTCGCTCGCCGGGCTGCTGATCTACACGGTCTCCCGCATCCTGGGGGCGTAGCCTCCGGGCGCGCTCTCCCGGCGTGACTCCCCCGGTCCAGGGCACAAGGGAGGCGTCGCCCGGCGGAGAGCACGCCGGAGCGTTCGACGGAGAGGGAGCCCATGACAGCAGATTCGTCGCCGGCCCCGGTGCCCGCCTCCACCGGAACCGTGACCACGGCCGTACCGGCCCGCCTGGACCGGCTGCCCTGGTCCCGCTGGCACTGGATGATCGTGATCGGCCTCGGCACCGTCTGGATCCTGGACGGCCTGGAAGTCACGATCGTCGGCAACGTGGCCGGCCGGATCGCCGAGGAAGGCAGCGGCCTGGACATCAGCGCCGCGCAGATCACCGGCCTGGCCGCCGCCCTGTACGTGGCGGGCGCCTGCTCCGGCGCCCTGTTCTTCGGCTGGCTGACCGACCGCTACGGCCGCAAGAAGCTCTTCATGGCGACCCTGGTGGTCTATCTGGCGGCGACCGCGCTGACGGCGCTGTCCTTCGAGTCCTGGTGGTTCTTCCTCTTCCGGTTCCTCACCGGGTTCGGCATCGGCGGCGAGTACGCGGCCATCAACTCCGCGATCGACGAGCTGATCCCCTCCCGGTACCGGGGCCGGGTCGACCTCATCATCAACGGCAGCTACTGGCTCGGCGCGATCGGCGGCTCCCTGCTGTCCATCGTCATGCTGGACACCGCGATCTTCCCCAAGGACCTCGGCTGGCGGCTGAGCTTCGCCCTCGGCGTCGTCCTCGGCCTGGTCATCCTGCTGGTGCGGCGGCACGTACCGGAGAGTCCGCGCTGGCAGTTCATCCACGGGTACGGCGATCAGGCCGACGGTCTGGTGTCCTCCGTCGAGAAGGAGATCGAGCGGGAGAAGGGCGAGAAGCTGCCGCCGCCGGCCGGCGAGATCACCATCCACCAGCGCAAGAGCATCGGCTTCGGCCTGATCGCCAGGACCGTCTTCGGCAAGTACCCGCGCCGCGCCGTCCTCGGCCTCTCCCTCTTCATCGGCCAGGCGTTCCTCTACAACGCCATCACCTTCGGCTTCGGCACCATCCTCATCACCTTCTTCGACGTGCCGACCGGCCGCACCGGCTACTACTTCGCCGTCATCGCCGCGGGCAACTTCCTCGGCCCGCTGCTGCTGGGCAAGTTCTTCGACACGGTCGGCCGGCGGATCATGATCTCGTCGACGTACCTGCTGTCGGGCGTGCTCCTCTTCGGCACCGCCTGGCTCTTCGACCGGGGCTCGCTGACGGCGGCGACGATGACGGCGTGCTGGTGCGTGGTGCTGTTCTTCGCCTCGGCCGGGGCGTCCAGCGCCTATCTGACCGTCTCCGAGGTCTTCCCGATGGAGACCCGCGCGATGGCCATCGCCTTCTTCTACGCCCTCGGCACCGCCGCCGGCGGCATCAGCGGCCCGCTGCTCTTCGCCGACCTCACCGAGTCCGGCGTCGTCGGCGACACGGTGCTCGCCTTCCAGATCGGCGCCGCGCTGATGTGCGCGGCGGGCGTCGTGGCCGCGTTCCTCGCGGTGAAGGCGGAACGGCGCTCCCTGGAGGACATCGCGGAACCGCTGTCGGCGGCACGGGCCCGGACGTCGGCCGGGACACCGGGGACACCGGGCTCGCCGGGGACGTCCGGGGCGGCGATGTAGGCACCCGGGGCGGGCGGCGGTGCGGGGCCGTCCCCGGGCGGGTCGTACACGGCGGGGCCGTACGCCACGGGAGGTCCGGAGCGGGCCGTCCGGAGGACCGCCCGGAGCGGGTCACCCGGAAGGCGGCCCGGAGAGGGCCGTACACGGCGGGGCCGTACGCCACGGGAGGTCCGGAACGGGCCGTACACGGCGGGGCCGTACGCGGAGGACCGCCCGGAGCGGGCCATCCGGAAGGCCGCCCGGAGCGGGCCGTACACCACGGGAGACCCGGAGCGGCCGTACGCGCCGGCCGACGGGCAGGAAGACCGTGGGCGCCTCGGCCCCGCCGGCCGGCGGCCAGGGAGGCCGTCGGCGGCTCAGCCCCGCCGGTCGGCCACCGCCCAGGACACCAGCGCGACCGCGCCCGCGACACCGCACACGGACGGCCAGGCGCCCACCTTCCTGGCCAGCGGGTGCGACCCGGCGAACGCCGCCACGTACGCGGCACCGAGCGCCCCCGCGGCCCCGCCGCCCGCCCGCTGCCGCCACTGCGCCGCCGCGACCGCCCCGGCGGCGGCGAGCACGACACCCCCGAGCTGACGCTTCCCCGTCCAGCGGGCGACGCCGTACCCGCCGACGAGCCCGCCCGCGGCGACAAGGGAACTGGGAATCTTCGTCATGGTCCGAGACTAACTCCCACCTGCGACATCACCCCATACCTGAGCCCAGGCTTGTCAACTTTCCTCCGGCGAGCTATATAAGAAGACGTACCGAGGGCATCGCACAGACCCTGTGGAGAGGAGAGAACTGTGATGCTCATGCGCACGGACCCCTTCCGCGAGTTGGACCGGCTCACCCAGCAGGTCTTCAACACAGCCGCCCGCCCGTCGGCGATGCCGATGGACGCCTACCGGTCCGGAGACGACTTCATCGTCCACTTCGACCTCCCCGGCATCGACCCCGAGTCGATCGAGCTGGACGTCGAACGCAACGTCCTCAACGTCCGCGCCGAGCGCAGGTCCCCCGCCCCCGAGGGCGCCGAGACCGTCGTCGCGGAGCGGCCCACCGGCACCTTCACCCGCCAGCTGTTCCTCGGCGAGACCCTCGACACGGAACGCATCGACGCCTCGTACGACGCCGGCGTCCTCACCCTGCGCATCCCGGTCGCCGAGCAGGCCAAGCCGCGCCGCATCCAGATCGCGGGCGGCAGCGACCGCAAGCAGATCAGCGGCTGAGCGACTCGGATTCACCGAGCGTCCCGCGGGCACCCCGACGTGGCGCCCGCGGGACGCCCCTCGCCGATCCCGCACCCGTCCGAAACGGAGGAGAAGCCCCCACATGACCGTGACGACGATGCCGAGCACGACGTCGGCCCCGGCCCCGGCCTCGATCCCGGCCCCGGCCCCGGCCCCGGCGGCGACCGCGACGGCGACCGCGGCGCCGGTCCCGCCCGCACCGCCGTCCCGCCCGGCCTGGGCCGACCTGGTCGAGGAGGTGCGCGAGGCCGGCCGCTACCCCACCCGGCCGGAGGCGGAACGCGTCATCCGCATCGTCCTCTCCGCCCTCGGCGGCCACGTCGTCGGCGACGAACGGGTCGATCTGGCCCAGGCCCTGCCCGAGGAGGCCGCCAGGGTGGTCGCCTCGCAGATCCCGGCCACCCGCCCGCTGACCGCCGCCGAGTTCGTCGACTCGGTCGCCGCGCGCATCGAGGGCGCGACCTCGGCCACCGCCCGCTGGGACGTCAGCTCCGTGCTCAGCGTCCTGCCGCCGCTGGTCGGCGACGACCTGATCACCCGCATCCTGGACCGCCTCCCGCCCGGCTACGCCCTCCTCTTCGGCCGCGCGGACCTGACCCCCGCCGCCTGAACCCGCCCCGCCACCCCGGCGTCCCACCACCTCACCGCCCCACCACCCCGGCACTCCGCCACCTCACCACCCCGGTGGACCGGCCACCGTTCCCCTCCGCGCGCCGCGGGGCCGACGGTGGCCGCCGGTGACGACACGCGCTCCCATCACCCTCCTCTGCGCTGCCACACTCCCGTCGAACCACCCGTACGAGTGAACAAACTGGTGCACAGCGCATCCTTTGATCGTTGAACCTCCGGCGCGTCCCCGTACGCGGACATACAAGGACGTATGACGCGTACGACGCCGTACGGCGACGTACGCGGACGTACGAGGACGTACGAGGACGTACGACGACGTATGGCGACGCACGACGACGCCGTGTACGACGACGAGGAGGCGGCATGCCCGCGCAGGAGACCGAGACCGACATGAACGCGAACAGGGAAGGGCAGCGGAACCGGGGAGAGGGAGAGCGCCGTACGGCCGTGGTCGACGGAGCCCGCGTGGCCTACTGGCAGTCCGGCCCGGCCGACGCCGAACCGATCCTGCTCCTGCACGGCTACCCCGCCAACCACCGCTGCTGGCGCCACCAGATCCCGCCCCTGGCCCGCACCCACCGCGTCATCGCCCCCGACCTCCTCGGCTGGGGCGCCTCCGACCACCCCTTCCACCTGCCCTTCGACTACGACACGGAGGTCGCCCGCGTCGGCCGTCTGCTGGACGCCCTCGGCATCGACTCCGCCAACCTCTTCGGCCACGACTACGGCGGCTTCCTCGCCCTCGGCTTCACCCAGGCGCACCCCGCCCGGGTCCGCCGGCTGGCCCTCCTCAACAGCCGCGCCCACTCCTCCTTCACCACCCGCTGGTACACCGTCTTCACCCTCCTCACCCTGGCCGGCCGCGTCCCCGCCCTGCGCTCCGTCGCCCGCCACCTCCCCTTCGCGGCCCTGCACCGCCGCGCCCTCGCCCCCCTCCTGCGCGCCGGTCACCTGGACGAGGCGACGCTCGCCACCTACACCGACTGGATGCGCACCGCCGAGGGCCGCCGCCGGCTCCTGCACTTCTTCTCCGACTACCGCACGGCGCCCCGCCCCGTGCTGCGCCGCCGCCTCGGCGAGATCACCTGTCCGACCGCGGTCGTCTGGGGCCGCGAGGACACCTACCTCAGCCCCGCCATCGCCGCCGAACTCGCCGCCCGCATCCCTGGGGCCGACCTCACGATGCTGGACGGCACCGGCCACTGGCTGCTGGACGAACGCCCCGGGGAGACCACGGCGGCCCTGGCCCGCCTCCTCGCCCGAGCGACCCGGGAAGAATGACGCGCCCTGTCACACTTCCCGCGCCCCCTCCGTCACGCGGGTGTACCGACCGATGACACCGACCCGGAGGAAGCCATGGACGCCGCCCGACTCGACCTGTCCGCCCACCCGGTCTCCCGGAAGCTCCTCGGCCACCTCAGCGCGGCGGGCAAGGCCCTGACGGACTCGCCGCTCCCGCACTCCACCCAGGAGCTGGTGAAGATCCGCGCCAGCCAGATCAACGGCTGCGGCTTCTGCCTCGACATGCACACCAAGGACGCCGAGGCGGCCGGTGAGACCCCGACCCGCCTCAACCTGGTCGCCGCCTGGCGCGAGGCCACGGTCTTCACCGGCGCCGAGCGCGCCGCCCTGGCCCTCACCGAGGAGGGCACCCGCCTCGCCGACTCGTCCGCCGGCGTCAGCGACGGGACGTGGGCCGCGGCGGCCGAGCACTACGACGAGGACCAGCTGGCGGCGCTGGTCTCGCTGATCGCGGTCATCAACGCGTACAACCGCGTCAACGTGACCGTCCGCCAGCCGGCGGGCGGCTACGAGCCGGGCATGTTCGACTGAGGTCCCCGCTGTCCCGCGGTGCCGCCCGGCCGGGCGGCACCGCGGCGGTCCTCCCGGTCGCCGTCACGCGGAGGCGATCTGCTCCGCGATCTCCTTGACCCAGTCGGCCTTGCGGTCCGGGTTGTTGAGGGACTCTTCCCATTCCTCCTGGTTCATCTTGTGCTGGGCGGGTCCGGCCTTGAGCACGACGAGCAGTTCCCGGGCGGACTCCCGCAGCTCTGGCGCCGTGCCCTCGCTCCCGGGGACGCCGGGACCGGCCGCCATGCGGTAGATCTTGTGCGCCATCAAGGTGCGCTCGTGCTTCGACACCTTCTTCCAGACCTTCAGGGAGTGCCGCAGCGCGGCCCCCCAGGACTTCGCGTCCTCCGGCTGCTCGCCCTCCGGTGTGTAGCGCTCGGGGTGCCGGGCCTCCTGGTAGCGCTTGGTGGCCGCGCGGCCCGCCTTGTAGGTGCCGACGCCGAGGACCAGGCCGGCTCCCACCGCGGCGGTGATCCAGCCGGCCGGGTTGCTCCCCAGTACTCCCGCCGCGGTGATCGCCGCGACGATGCCACCCGCGCCCTTGGCGCCCTCGCCCAGCGCGCCGCCCATCTCCTTGCCGACCTTGTTGGCCTGTTTCTGCGTCGTGTACTCGTAGAACTCGCCGAGACGGTGCACGTCCCGATCGGCGCGCTGGTAGGCCGCGATGGCCCGGGCGGCGCTTTCGTTCGCGTCGACGAGAACGCGGGTGACCCCGTTGAAGTGCGCCGTCCACTCCGCGGGCCGTTCGGCCGGGTCGATCGCGTGGAGGGTCCCCAGCAGCCCCTCCAACTCGGCGATCCGCCCCGTCGCCGCGTTCACTTCCTCCCGCAACCGGTCCAGCGTCCCGGCGTGCTTGGTCTCGTGGGCGTCTTCGAGTGCCTTCAGCCCGTGGTATTTGCGGGCCGCTCCGAACGCCTTGAACGAGGACCGCACGCTCTTCCACGAGCCGGTGATGGCGCTGAAGATACCGCTCACTTCGGCGGCGGTCGCGGTGTTCGCCGCCCCGGCGAGCTTGGTCCCGTCCTTGGCCATGCCGGCGCCGTAGCCACCCGTACCGGCGATGCCGACGGCCGTGTCCCCCGCCTTGGCCTTGCCCTTCCTGCGCGCCGTGTGGTGCGCGGCCCCGGTCGTCTTCTTCCGGGACGTCGCCAGGTTCTTGACCGCGTCGAAACCGTTGGTCACGACGCCGATGAGCTCGGTCAGGCCGGCCAGCCCCGCGCCGGCGGTCCCCGAGCCGGCGGCGGCGTGCGCCGCGGCCGTGTCCCCCGAGGCGGTGGCCACCTGACCCACGCCGGCGGCGGTGGGAGCCTGGACGCCCTTGGAGAGGTTGTCGACGGGATCGAGGTCCTTCTTGATCCGGTCCAGCGTCTCGGTGACCTTCTTGAGGATGTCGTCCGGCGGCTTGGGGGCGGGCGTTCCCCCTTCCTGCGATTCCCGGTCCGAATCGGAGGAGTGCGTGGAACCCGAGCCGGTGGTCCGGCTGGACCGCGCGGAGTCCGAGCCGGTTTCCCGGACGGACCGCGTGCCGTCCGAGCCGGCCGACCAGATGGACTGCGGGGGACCCGCGCTGCCGGTCTGGAAGGATTGCGTGGAGCCCGACACGGCGGTGTGGAAGGAGTCCGGAGTACCCGGCCGGGACGTCTCGCTCTCCTCTTCCCGGATGGTCTCCAGGGTCGTGCCCCTGACGCGCTGCACCGCGACGGTCGCGGCCCGGTTGCCGGCGCTGGACTGCATCTGCAGCAGGGCGCGCTGCACCGGGTTCCCGGACGAACCCCCGTTCCGCTCCTGCTCCCTGCGCTGCCGGGCCGCCGTCACGACGGCCGAGGACTGCCGTGTCGGGGCACGATGGACCGGAGTGCTCATGGACGTACCTCTCCTGTGCCGGACCGGGCGTGGCCGCGAAGGTAACCGGGTTCGGCTAACGGAAGCGGTGCGGCGGGGAAACTCTTCACGGCCGCCGCGGGACGCGTCGGCGCAGCCGCCTCCCGCGCCACGGCCCTCACCTGCCGCAACCCACCGCCCCCGGTGGCCGGTCGCCCTCGACCGCCCTCAGCTGCCTTCAACTGCCGGGAAAGGCGACCCCCGTGAGCTCCTCGGAGACCCGCCGGACGCGCCGCGCCTCCCGCGTGCCGCGCAGCCGCGGGTGGAGCTTCTGCTCCCCGGCCGTGCCCCGTGCGGGCCCGGACCTCGCGCGGCCGGCCGCGCCGACGCACCGCCACACCGACCCGGTCACCGGGGATCAGCCCCGCGCGTCAACCGGTGGATCCGGATCCGGAGTCGGAGGTCGGCGGCGTGCGATCCGCGAGGAGCAGCCGCGCCTCGCGTCGGGTCAACCCCGCCACGAGCCTCAGGGGCAGCTCGGCGACGCGACATCCCTCCGCATGCCTGTTCCCACGCAGCAACCCTCTGTACACCGTGTGACAGAACGGGCATCGGTCCTCCGCGTAGTCGTCATCCCATACCGCGCCCATCCGGCCCTCCTCTTCCTGCGGCCTGCCTGATCCGCGCCCGGCGGAGCCGCCGCCGTTGTTCCCAGGCGCGGGCCGTCGAGTCGCCCCACTTCAACAACCGCCAGAACGATTCCGCGGTCACTGCGAACAAGACGGTCCAGAAAGCCGCCCAGCGCCACCCTGCCAGTGTTCCGTCGGACGGCCGCGGGGCCAGGACCAACGCGATCGAGGTGCCCAGCGCGATCAGTCCCAGCGTGTAGCAGTAGGCGGCGAAGCGGCTCCTGCGCCGCCAGCGCTCGACATCGACGCTCTGCTGCTGGGCGTATCGCGCGCGTTCCGCCCCCGAGAGCGGAGATCCGAGCCATTGCTCGACCTCGGACATGGAGTACAGGTAGGGCCTGGCCCGGTATCCCCAACGCACGGAGAGCATCAGGAAGATCACCGACAGCGCCAGAAGCAGCAGAGCCGGACCCGGCCATCGGAACTTCTCCACGTCTGCGGCGACCACGCCCAGCATCGCGACAGCACCGGCCGCCAGGAGTGGCGCGGCGATCCCCGTCACGGATTCGACGGTCCGCGCGAATCTCACGTCACGTCCGGCCCGGCCCTCCTGCACGGACACCCTCCCGTGGTCACGTCGTGCGGCGGCGTCAGTGTTCCGCAAGCCGTCGATTCTCGCACCCGGTCCGGGTACGACGTCCAGTACGGCCGATTGAAGGACATGTCCGGTGATTGTCTGACACACTCCCGACAAGGTGGCGGGAGGGGAACGCGCGTGATCAACCTGGGGTTACTGGTCATCGCCACCGTCGTGCTGATCGCCCTGGCGTTCGTCTTCCGGTCCCATGACCGGGACTCCGCGGCCACGCTGGTCCAGGGAATCGGCGCCATCGTCGTCCCGGCCGCCAGCGCGGCGCTGTTCCTGACGAACCGCAGACCTCGGAGGGAACTCACCGAACCGGCACTGCGCGACTTCGCCGATGAGCTGGCTGAGCGGGTGAAGGCGCAGTGGAGTGCCGCGGCGAGCGAACGGCGGCTGATACACCCGAGCCCTGTGCCGGTGCGCTGGAGGTGGTCGACGCTGCCCGTGTCGGGACCGGTGACCGACGCCGTGGGCATCGGGAACAGCTCTGCGCGGTTCGAGCCCATGCCGGGGCTGGATCCGGTCACCGTGGCGGACCTGGAGTCGGGTGCCGTCCGGGACCTGTTCCGCCTCTACGGCGCGTTGGACTCCGGGCGCATGGTGGTCGTCGGAGCAGGCGGTGCGGGCAAGAGCGGCGCTGTCATCAGGTTGCTGCTCGACGCCCTCGCGCACCGCGAGGCACTCGGCCCCGACGCGCGAGCGAGAGTTCCGGTTCCCGTGCTGCTGACGCTGAACGGATGGGACCCGCGCACCCGGCGACTGCACGACTGGCTCGCTGCCCGACTGGCCACCGACTACATGTTCAGGAAGTCCGAGGAGCACGCGGGCGGTGTCGTCTCCCGGCTCGTCGGCGCCGGCCGGGTCGCCGTCTTCCTGGACGGGCTGGACGAGATCCCCGAGGCCGTACGCCCCGTGGCCCTGCGGGCGCTGGACGAGCAGGCGACCTTCCGCGTGGTCCTGTCGAGCCGCGTGGCGGAGCTGCTGACGGCCGTCGCCGCGGTGGGCCCCCTGACCGGCTCCGCCGGACTCGAACTGCTTCCGGTCAGCGCCGAGGACGCGGCGGACTACCTGACGCGCTGCCAGACGCAGCCGCTCCCGGACGCCTGGCGCCGTCTGGTGCGGCACATCCGTAGCAACCCCTCGGACCCGGTGGCCCAGGCACTGGACACCCCCCTGATGCTCACGCTGATGCGCGACACCTACCGCGCCGACCAGGGCTTCGACCCCGAACGCTTCGTGGACAGGGCGGCGGTCGAGGACCACCTCCTCGCCCGAGTCCTGCCGGCCGCCTACGACGACGACCGGCCCGGACAGCCGCGCAGTCGTTACAGCCTCGCCCAGGCCGAGCGCTGGCTCGGCGCCATAGCGCATCGGATGAACAGCGAGGGAAGCCGCGACCTCGCCTGGTGGCAGGTCCCCCGGTGGCGGCCGGCCTGGCCGAGGACGGCGGTCAGTTGCGTGTTCCTCGGCCTCCTGGCCGCCGTGGCGGGCCTCTTCTGGAGCGGGCCGGCGGCCGGGCTCGCGGCCGGTGCCACGGTGGCACTCTCCGTGACGCTGTCACTCACGTACGGGCGTGTCGGGGACTCTCCCCAACTGCTGGGCCGTCTGCAATGGAGGGACTTCGTCGTCCGCGAGAACTTCCAGTTCGGGATGGTCGGTGGTGGGACGATCGGACTGGTGCTGGGTGTGGCTCTGCTCCTCGTCCACGGCCGCGTCATCATGCTCGCCGTCGGCTTCGCGTTCGGCCTCCTCGCCGGTGTGGTGGGCGGATTCGTCACCGGTCTCAGCAACCGCAGCGCCGACAGCCGGACCCCCATCGATCCCGTCTCCTGCTGGCGACAGGACCGCCGGTACACGCTGACCGCGGGAATCGCCGGCGGACTGGTCGGCGGCCTCATCGGGGGATCATGCCTGGGCCTGCTCGCCGAACTGACGGACCAGCGCGTCCTCGGACTCGTCGACGGATACCTGTCCGGGCTCACGCTGGTGACGGCGGGCGGCCTGCTGCTGAGCCTGGCGCTGAGCCTGGTGGGATCGGTGACCTGGCGCGTGTTCCTGACTGGCCTCCAGCTGCGCCGCAGCGACGAGGCTCCGGTCCGCCTGGTCAGGTTCCTCGCGGACGCCCGCGAACGCCACGTCCTGCGGACCGTCGGCCCCGTCTTCCAGTTCCGTCACGCCAGACTGCAGGACCGCCTGGAGGAGGCTTTCACGGCACGCGACGGGGCCGGAACGGACGGTCACTGAGGTCGCCCCGCGGAGTCACGGATGCCGCCTCCCCCGCGCTCCCCGCGCTCTCGGCCCGGCGTTGTCGGTCCTCCCTGCTGGGAGGTGGCCGCACGGTACGGGGGCACCCCGCAGAGGAGACTTCGATAAGCACCTGGGGCAGCGGCAACTTCGAGAGCGACACGGCGCTGGACCACCTGTCCCGCGTCATCGACCGGCTCGTCACCGACATCACCGACGCCATGACCGGAGACCCGGTCACCATCGAACCCGACGAGTACTGGGGCGTCGCCGTACCGTGCAACCTCGAACTCCTCCACACCCTCGCCGAGGCGGGCCACACCACCGGCCTGCCGGCCCCCGAGGTCATCGCGGACTGGAAGCGGACGTTCCTGACCGTCTGGGAACGCACCATCGACGACCTGGGGCCCTCCCCGGCCTACAAGGAGGAGCGACGGTCGGTCCTGAACCGGACGTTCGACCAACTGGCCGCCGTGTCCCGGCAGGCGGCGGCCGGCTGACCTGATCCCGACGGATCATGGGCGGAGTGTCCCCGACCACGAGAGCGAGCAGCGCAGGCCCCCCCGGCACTCCTCTAGAAGAGACCTGCGCGAACGTGCCGCGTGAGGTTCTCCGTGATCGTGTGCAGCCACGGACTGCGGACGGCCGGAAGTCGGACCAGGGCGTGCCGGAACGCGCGCGGATCGGTCCGGAACAGGTACCCCGGACGTGGCGCGGGCGGATCGTCGCGGAGGACACCGGCGGGCATGCGGCCCGAGGCGGGGACGGGCAGGTGCGGCTTGGGGAAGGCCAGCCACAGCCACACCCCGAACGGCAGCGGCACCGGGCAGGCCGTAGCGGCCGGACCGGCCGGGGTCCAGGTCTCTCCGGTCTGCGGATGGGTCGGTACGAGGACGATGTCGGCGTCCGCGTCGGGGGCGGGCAGTCCTGGACCGGCGATGACAGCGCGCCGCGTCGGCGGACCCGCGGGCAGCAGAGCGTCGAGGGCACGTTGGAACACTTCCTTGCACAGACCGTCCGGCACGGTCACCGACCGGCCCTGCGAGGCCACCAGCAGGTGAGCGAGGGCCCGGCCGGCCGCGGCCTCCCACTGCGGGCTCCACGACCAGAAGTGGTCCGTCCCCGACCTCGGCCCCCACGTGGCGATCGGCTCCAACGGGGATGTCCGCTTCCCCTCCGCCAACACCTCCGCCCAGGACCGCGGTACCGAGTCGGCGCCGTCGACGGGAAGACGGCCTACGGTGCTGGGGGCGAGCCACACCGCCTGCCAGGCCGAGCAGTCGTCGATCCGGGTCGCCACGGGCAGGCCGCACGCCTCGCAGGCCATGTTGGGGCCGTCCGCTCCGTCAAGCCCACAGCAGCAGCCGACGGCCCGCTCCGGGATCAGCACGGTGCCGCGGGCGTCACCGGGTGCGATGACGACCGCGCCGGACGCGCCGTCGGAGAGACGGTGAACCGGAGCGTAGATGCCGCGGGCCGCCGCTTCGTCCGGGTGGACATCCTCCCACCCCCGCCACGGCGGTCCCCAGGGCTCCGGCTCCACGGCGAACGTGCCCGACTCCATGAGCATCGGGAGCTGAATCCCGTCCCCGTACCTCTGATGAGCGTGCACCGGCAGCGCGACCCGGGACAGCGGGACGGTCAGCGGGGCGCCACACCCCGCACACACGAAGACGAACACATGCCTCCCTCCCAGGAACAGGGGCATTGTCGCAGCGGCAATGGCACGGGTCAGGGCCATGCCGTGAACCTCCGCCGACTTGAAGTCGCAGGTCAAAGGGCTGGTGTGCTCGTCTGCCGGGGCGCTCACGCTGGTCGTGGTCAGCAGTCTGCGCAGTAGATCGTCTGGCGGAGTTGTCTCGGGTGGCCAGGAGAGCTTTCAGTGCCCCCCGAGCCGACTCCATTGTCCCCGCAGGGAGGGGTCTCGGCGGTACCAATGAGTGTGGTGAGGCGGACAGGACCAGCGGGACGAAGTGATCGAGCGCTCGCCTCGAGAACGGAGGCGGTTCAAAACCGGAGGCTTTCCTGGTTGCTGCGGAGGTACGGTCCGCCGGTGATCGATGAAGATCTTGGGGAGTGGTCGCTGAGCGTTACCTCGTGTTTGATCTCGAGCGTCCGGGTTTGCGTGAGACCGCGTACTCCTTTCCTCCTCGACGGCGTTCGACGGCTCGGTCACTTCTCGCGGCGTGCCGTGATCTCCGCTGCGTTGGCACGGATCCATTGCAGAAGCGGGTCCAGCGCCGCTGCCGCGCCGCGGCCCAGCTTGGTGACCGAATACGTCACCGACGGCGGCTGCCCAGTGCCGACCTGGCGGTGCACCAGGCCGTCCTGCTGGAGTGAGCGCAGCGTGGCCGTGAGGCTCTTGTCGCTGATTCCCGCGACCATCGTGCGTAGCTCGTGGTAGCGCAATGGTTCGACCAGTAGTGCCGTGAGGATCAGGATCGTCCACCTGCCGGCGAGGTGCCCCAGCACCTCGCGCGCCGGACAGTCCTTGTGGAACACGTCACCCATCACACCTCTCCTGGTCTCCTGGACTGCGTACTCACCGCCGGGAGAGCACCGCACCGCATGGTGAGCGCCTTCCGCCGCGCCAGCGCTCTCCCTAGGTTAGTGCCCTGCTCACAACCGAGGAGGAAGCGTGTCACCGACCACACTCATCACCGGCGCCGCCCGTGGCCTGGGGGCGGCCATCGCGCGGCACCTCGGAACGCGCGGGCACCACCTGATCGTCAACTACCGCAACGGTGCCGCCGACGCGGCAGAAGTCGTGCGTGATATCGAGGCCACCGGCGGCAGCGCGTCGAGCGCCAGGGCCGACGTCACCGACCCGACCGCTGTCGATGAGCTGGTGACCGGGATTCTCGCCACCCACGGGCGGATCGACACCGTCGTCGTCAATGCCAACACCGCTCCGCCGCCGTTCGCTGCGCTGGCCGACCTGTCGTGGGAGGCCTTTGCGGCCAAGGTCACCGGCGAGCTTGCTGGAGCCTTCCACATCACCAAGCGCGTCCTCGCGCCGATGCGGGCGCAGGGCGCGGGCCGGATCATCTACATCGGCAGCACCGCCGCAGATTACGTCGGGGGAGGCCGGCTTGCGCATGGCACAGCGAAATCCGCGCTGGCCACCTTCGCCCGCCACGTCGCCGCGGAGAGCGCGCGCGACGGTGTCAGCGTCCTCGTCGTCGCGCCCGGCGTAGTCCGGACACCGGCCACCGCGGAAGTCCTGACCAGCGAGCGCGGCGCTGTCCTCGCCCGCGAGTCCGTGCTGGGCCGGGTGCTTGAGCCCGAAGATGTCGCCGCCGCAGTGGCACTGGCCGCCGACCCTGCGCTCCGCCCGGCCACGGGCACGACTCTGCGGGTAGACGGCGGCTGGTCGGTCCTCGTCGGCGGCCCGGCCAGCTGAGCACTCGGGCCCGGATCGACCGGCCCAGGTTCGTCGGCGGGGCGCGGTGGTTCGCTGGTTCCTTCCCACGGCGGTCGGACGGCCTTCTACGATCCGATGCATGCTGGATCCCGAACTCCTGGAACGGATCACCGCGCGCCGGGCGGAACTGGACGAACTCGGAGAACAACGGGCCAAGCAGCTGGCGGAGGTGCGAGCCGAGCGGGACGAACTTGCCGTCGCCGAACGCGTCCTTGACCGGGTGAGCAGCAGCTCGCCGATGATCGCGCCTCGGCCGCGCCAGCACCCGGGCAGGCGGGCGGCCGTGCGGTGATGCTGATTCCGCACCGCACGCCGGACGTGGAGGAAACCGTGCTTCCGCCGGACTACCAGCGCATCCTCGCCGCCGTGCGGCAGGCCGCCGGACCGGTCACGGCCCGGCAGGTCGGCGAGATACCGGGAGGCGGCGTCACCGCACGGGCCAGGATGGAACCGCTGGGTGGGAGGCCGGTCAGCCTCGTTGATCGCGGCTGGCCGCGCAAACTGTCCGACGGCCGCTTCACCACCCGCCTGTGACCCAGGACGCCATCGCCCGGAGCAGTGCGGCACGGGCATAACCACGCTGCCCCCAACGGCCTTTAGATCGTGTGACGAATACCGAAGAGCGCGCCGAGGACACCTGTCGGCTTGTCCACCAGTGCCGTCTGCCGCTGTCCACGCAAACCGTCGACCACCTCGCCGGACTGCTACGTCGCCATCTGAAGGCGATACGGTCCCGGTGGCGGATCCTGCCGCCCGGACGGATCGCGGTGATCGTCCTGGCCGTGCTGCGTCACGACCAGCGCCTGGCCGACATGGCCGGCGGCAACAACGTCTGCGAGTCCACCGTCCGCCGCTGGCGTGACGAGCTGATCACCCTGCTCGCCGCGCAGGCCCCGCGCCTGGACCGCGCCCTGAAGAAAGTTGCCGAACGGGGCGGGGAGGTGGTCCTTATCGACGGCACCCCCATCCCGACCCAGCGCCGTACGGGGAAGGCCGACCGGCGGAACTACTCCGGCGAGCACCACCATCACGGCCTGCACTTCCTCGCCCCGACCGACGAGAAGGGCCGCCTGATCCGGATCTCCGCCGCCCGGCCCGGCCGCACACACGACATTACCGCCGCCCGCCACGACCACATCCTGGCCCGCCTGCGCGCCGCCGGTCTCGGCGCCCTTGCGGACCTCGGCTTCCGCGGCCTCGGCAACGACGTACGTGACCCCATGATCGTCACCGGTTTTCACGCCGGCCGCACCCACAAGCTCACACCCGGTCAGGAAGCCAACCGCGTCCTCGTCGTTGGACGGGCAGCGGTTGAGCACGGCTTCGCCCACCTCAAGAACTGGCGGACCCTCACCAAACTGCGCACCGACCCCGCCCACGCGACCCGTCTCCTGCGCACCCTGCTCGTTCTGCCGAACCTCGAAGTCAACCGCTGACAGACGATCTGCTCCGCAGACAGCCGCTGATGACCGGCGTGAGCACCACGAGAACCGGTCACCCCAGTCCTTTGAACTGCGGATTCAAGTTGGCGGAGGCTCCGTGCAGAACATCCCCGACGGAACGCCCGACCTGCGGGGGCGAGGACCGACCCGACGGCCAGGCATGACCTCCGTCGGCCGCAAATCGTGCCGGTCCACACGGTGGCCCTGAAGCCGTCGACGGCGTGCTGTGACGCGGCTCAGTGACCCTCGGGCCATTGCCGGCGCACCGCGTCCACGAAAGAGAGCCAGACCGGCGCCCGCACGCCCGTGACGAGCGCGTCCCCGACCTTCGTGTCGCGCAGCAGCACGCGGTCACCGACGCGGGCACACTCCACGCACTCGCCTCCCGCGCCGTTGCTGTACGACGACCTGGTCCACGAGCCGGGCGCCACGGCGCCGCCGAGAGACCTGCTGCTCACCGCGCGTACTCCTTCACGACGTTCTTGACGAACTCGACCGTCCGCCGGGGGCTCAGGGCCGCCGCCCTCAACTCGTCGAAGGCCCGCGTGTACTCGCGTACGTGCGGCTCCCCCTCCAAGTACATCGCATCGGTGATGCCGTCGCGGTACACGACGTCGGGGTCCTCGGGATCGGGGAAGCCGAGCATGGTGAACGGGCCCGTGGTCGGACTGGTCCCGGCGTCGAAGGAGAGCACCTGCAGCGTCACGCTCGGCTGTTCCACGACGTCCAGCACGCGCTCCAACTGGGCGCGCATCACCTGCCGGTCGCCCACGACCCGACGCACCGCCCCCTCGCTCACGACGAACCAGCAGTCCGGCGCGTCCCGGCCGGCCAGTATGCCCTGGCGCTCCAGACGGACGCGTACGGCGCGGTCGATGTCCTCAGGGGACAAGTACGAACCGCAGGTGTGCAGTTCGCGCGCGTACTCCTCGGTCTGCATGAGGCCGGGCAGTACTTCGCACTGGTACTGGCGGATGGTCGAGGCGTCCTGCTCCAGGCCGATGTAGATGGAGAACCACTCCGGCACCCCCGACCCGTGCACCTGCCACCAGCCGCGCGTCTTCGCCTGCCGGGCCAGTGACTTGAGGAACTCCCGCAGCTCGTCGCCGGTGCCGTAGAACCGGCACAGCGCGTCGATGTCGGAGGGCTGGACCCGTCCGCTGCCGGTCTCCATGCGGTTGACCTTGGAGCCGCTCCAGTCCAGGGCGGCTCCGACCTGCGCGCAGGTCAGTCCCTTCTTCTCCCGGAGCTTCTTCAGCTCGATGGAGAGGCGACGACGTCGAGCCGTCGGTGATCCGGCCATCGGAACTCCCTTGTGCGGTAAGGCCTTCAGTCTCTTGCGCCCACTCACCGATCACCAGTCACTCGATAGTGGGATTCCCTCTGTGCACATTGCACGCCGGGATTTGCGCACGTCATTCTGGCGAGGACGGACCGGCGAGCGACGGAGGTCGCAAGTGATTCCAGGTACATGCGTGGTGCGGAAGCCGTGGGTCGTGGAGTTCCTGGCCACGGAGGAGGAGGTGCCGGTCCTGCGACGCGGGGTGCGGACGCAGCTCGGCCAGTGGGGCCTGGCGGACCTGACGGACGACGCCCAGCTCTGCGTGAGCGAACTGGTCGCCAACGTCATCGGCCACGTCGGCCCCGGCACGCCGACGACGCTGACGGTGCTGGCGAACGGCGCGTCCGTGCGCATCGAGGTCCACGACCCCGACCCCCGCGCGCTGCCCACACTCATGGCGGCGGACGTCGAGTCGGAAGCGGGCCGGGGCATGGCCCTCGTCGCGGCCGTCACCGACCGGTGGGGCGTCCAGCTCCACACCGGCCACAAGGTGACCTGGTGCGAGCTGGCCACGGTGCCCGGCTTTCCGGCCGCTCCGGACCAGGGGCCCTGCGCGGCGAGGGCCGAGGCGGTCATCGACCTCTACCGCCCGGCGCCCCCGCCGTACCGGCACTTCGTCGGCAGACTGGGTGCCGCGCACGCGGAGGAGGCGGCGATCACGGTCATCGCCGACCTCCTCCACTGGCTCCGGCTGCACGGGCGCGACGCGGACGACGTGCTGGACCGGGCCCAGATGCGGTTCGAGAGCCGGTTGTCCGCCGTCCGCGGGTGACGTCACATGCGTGTCTCAGCGATCGAGAAGGGGACCGAAGTACCCGAGGTCGGGGTCATCCGGTGTTCCCACCAGGAGCGCGCGGTCCAACAGGATGTTGTTGTGCTCGCAGCTCGTCTCGGGGAGCATCACGCAGGCATGGCAGGCGGCGAGGTTCGTCCCGCCGGTGCCCGACGCCTCGGTCTCCATGCAGAGGGGGTCGGAGGAGCACCACTCGGCGCGGCGGACGGCGGAACGGATCGTGCGGTCCAACTCCTCCGGCTCACCCTGCGCGACGAGACCGCCGAGGCTGCCCGCCGCGTCGCTCGTCGCCGTGTAGATGAGTACTCCGGCCATGTCGTCAGCGGCGTACAGGCGTTCGCGCAGAGAGGCGGACGGGTACCCCGCCTCCAGGCTCCACTCGTTGATGAGGGCATGGGCCAAGGTGTGCAGCAACAGCATGCGAGGTGTGGCCGGGGAGGCCACGGCGCGGCTCGGATCGGTGGCCCGTTCCTCCAGGACCCGCTGGTGGGCGGTGAGTATCCGTTCGGCGCGGGCGGCGACCGTCACCGTCTTCTCCCACGTGCCCAGCCGATCCTCGTCCAGCCGGAGGAAGACCCCTTCCCCACGGACCTCCATCGCCGGCAGCCAACGAAGAGGCTTCTCGTGGAGTGGCATCTCCTTCGCGTCGGTCGTCGACTCGGCGTCCACGAGCCGGGTGAACGCCTTGAGGGCGCGTACCTCGCGGAGCTTCTTGACCAGCATCGGGCCGGTGATCCCGAGCGGGTCGAGCAGGCTCTGGTCGCCCAGCGGGGTCTCGCAGACGAACTGCTCGTCGCGGGAGTGTTCGCTCTCGTCGTTGCCGGAGCGGAGGCGTTCGTACTCCTTGTTGCGCAGGGCGCGGTAGCGGTGGTCGAAGGTGGGAGTCTCCTCGCCCTCGGGGTCTTCCTCGCGTTCCGCGTCGAGTAGGTCCATCACCTCGTCCAGGGACATGGGCCATTCGCCGTCGAAGACCGCGTCGAGATAGACCTCGACGCGGGCACGGTCGTCGTACTTCCGGAGTTTCTCCCAGTGCCCGGCGAGCGGATCCGCGCGCCCGTTGCTCCACGGCGGGATGGAGAGGGCCGACTTCAGCACCGGTTGCCACACCGACGAGGAGCCGCGCTGGAGCGTGCGCAGGGGCAGGCCGCATTCCTGCTGGGGAGCCGACGTACCCAGCCACGGACGGTGGCCTCGACACGTCAGTCCCAGGTCCTTGAGGGCGTTCCTGCGGAAGGAACCCTCCATCGAGACCTCGGGGGCCCTTCCGCAGGTGCAGGAGACGAGGATGGACCGGAGCGAGGACGTACGTCCGGACGTACGCAGCCTGAGCTTCCCCCCGCACCTCCCGGCAGTGCTGGAACCGCGGTCGGCCGAGCGGTGCACCCACTGCCAGTAGGGGAACTCGCCGAGGTGTCCCGCCTCGCAGGCGACGACGAAGCGGGAGGGGACGAGGTCGACCTCACACGCGCCGCAGACACTGCGACCGGAGGGCGGGTTGAAGTCGCGGTGCGGCTGCAGTTCCGTGCACTCGGGGCACGAGTGCATCAGGGGGAAACGCCGGACTCGGAGGCCGTCCTTGCTCGTGTCGTCGGACGCCGGCGGCAGACGGAAGTAGTCGACACCGAGCAGTCGGGCCAGCCGCCGTTCGTAGATCCGCGGGGATTCGTCGGCCTTCCAGCTACGGTCGGCCTCGTCCAGGCCCGAGACGATGAACGACTCGTGGTCGACGGCGATGAGCGATCCGACGCCGTACGTGGTGATCGCCTGGGCGCGACGGACCGCACCGCGCCGTGGAAGGTTGTGGGCCGGCGCGGCGCCTGCCGCTCCGGTCCGGCGGCGGCGGGTGGGCGGGGTCATCGGGTTCCCTCCATGAACAGGGCGGACTCGGCGTCGACGTCGCGCAGGCTCCACAGCGTGGGCCACGCCTCGGCGTTCTCGGACTCGTCGTCGTACGCCTTCAGGAGCGACGGAGCGCGGTTGCCCCGTACCGGTTCGTAGAGCAGGCCACCGTCCCTGTCGGCCTCGTCGAGCCACCACTCGACGAACTCGTCGAACCCGTCGGACACGGCGTCGGTCTCCTCCGGGGTGACCGCGCGGACACGTTCCAACAGCAAGGGCTTGATGCGGCCCCTGAGGACGTCTTCGTAGGACTCGACCTTCCCGGCGTCCTCGTTGTTCCGTGCGGCAGGGATCAGGATGCGGGCGAGGGCCACGATCACGGCGTGCAGGCCTCGTTCACGGGAGCGGGCGGAGAACGGTGTCACGGAGGTGGACTCGACCTCGCGGTACAGGGCCGAGTGGAAGTGCTGGAAGCTCTCGTAGTGGGAGCGGTCCCGGGCCCGCGCCGAGTTGAGCATGACCGTGACCAGACCGGGGTGCGCGCGGCCGACACGGCTCGTCGCCTGGATGTATTCGGCGGTCGTCTGCGGCTGGCCCATCACGGCCATCAGCCCCAGGCGGTCCACGTCCACGCCCACCGCGATCATGTTGGTGGCCAGCAGGACGTCCACGGCGTCCTCGTCGGGGAACCGTTTCTCGATGCCCTTGAGCCGGGTGGGGATCTCGCTGGCGTCGATCCGGCTCGTCAGCTCGGAGTAGTTGGCGACCGACCGGACCACCACCCCCTCGCGCTCGGCGAGCAGCTCCAGGTAGGCCACCACGTCGTCGTGGACCTGCAGTTCGGCCGCGGAGAGGAGACGAAGACTGTTGAAGTAGCCGACGAGGCTCCAGTAAGCGTCGCGCACCTCGTCCTTGGTGTCCGCGTGCCTGGCCCGGTGGAGCAAGGTGGCGTACGTGCGGATGAGCAGGGTGGACTGGCTGGTGCCGGGGGCCAGGAGGCCGACGTAGCGGCGGCTCGCCTTTTCCTCGCGCGGGGTCTCCACGGCGAACCACGAGTCGCGGGAGTCCAGGCCGGCGGGCGGGAACTGTCGTACGTCGCGGGCGAAGAGATGACGGCCCTGGTCGGCCGCGCGGCGGATGGTCGCTGTCGAGGCGATCACCTTGGGACGGTCGGCCAACGCGTCCACGGCGGTCTCGTAGAGGCCGGTGAGGGTCCCCAACGGGCCGGAGATCAGGTGCAGCTCGTCCTGGACGATCAGCTCGGGAGGAGGAGTGCTGTCGTTCGGGTCGTCGCGGTTGAAGAGCGCGGAAGTCGCCGGACGCCATGGCATCGAGGCGAACTTGTCGACGGTGGCGATCACCAGCGTCGGTCGCGCCGCGTACACGGCCTCGTCGATCAGGTGGACGGGAAGACCGTCCGCGAAGTCGCAGTCCGTACCGGGACAGCGGACGTGCATCCGTTTGGCGTCCTCGTCGACCTCGTAGTCCCGGGCGTCGAGACGGGTGCCGCACCAGGGGCAGGCGTGCAACTGGACGGGATTCTCGGTGGCGAGCCGCTTGTCGAGGTTGGCGCGCAGTTCATCGAGCTTGTCGCTCGCCTTGGCCAACGTGTTGGGGGTGGCCGAGCGGCCCACCCACATGCCGACGGAGAACTCCTCGTCACCCAGCTCGGGTGTGTGGCGTCGCATGTGCTCCATGGCGCAGAGGAGGATCGCCGCGCGCTCGAACTGCTGGAGGGTGAGCAGCCGCAGGGTGTAGCGCATGAGGACGGTGACACCGCCCCCGTTCACGCCCTTGCGGATACGGCGCAGGAAGGAGGTGAGCGCGATCAGTCCGAGGTATGCCTCCGTCTTGCCACCACCGGTGGGAAACCAGAGCAGGTCGGAGATCTTCCGGTCGTCGTGTCCGGGATCGTCGATGCCGGCCACACAGAGCAGCACGAACGCGATCTGGAAGGGGCGCCAGCGGCCGGCGGCCGGATCGGGCGTGCCGGTGCGCCCCTTCTTCACCCAGTCGCTACGGGCGCGCTGGTCGGCCATGGCCCGGTTGGCGAGCCGGAACGCCCTCATCAGGTCGGGCTTCGTGCCCAGCAGTTCGATGCCCTCACGGATCCGCCCGAGTGCCTCGCGACAGGCCTTCACCTGATCCTGCGCGGGCTTCTCGTGGTGGGTGCCCGCCAGCGCGTCCGCCTCGGCCGCCTTCCGTTCGATCCAGTGTTCGTAACCGGTGGCGAGACCTTCCAGGGCAGCCAGGACTTCGGTGTCGGACTTCTCGGCCAGACCCAACATCGACAGCGCCGAACTGTCGATCTCCGGGTTGGAGTCGGTGAGCAGGACTTCCACGCTGGGCACGAACTCGCTGCGCACCTCCGTGACCGCCGCCTCCCCCTCGTCGGACACGCCTATCGGCGAGGGGTTCCAGTCCCACGTGGCGGCGCACCCGTGCCCGACCGCGAAGGTGGGGGCATGACGGTGCAGCAGCCGACTGGTGGCGATCTCCGGGTCGTGGGCAGCGGTCGGGGCCGGGCGTTCGACGAAGGCGGTGGAGCCGTCGGCGGCCCGCACCTTCAGGCCGCACTGGAACAGGGAGAAGGCGTCCTGAAGGTCCCACTCGCCCACCGTCTGGGTGTTGATCAGGGTGACGGTGACCGTGACGGTTCCGGTGGTCGGGTCGGGTCGGCGCACGATGACGTGCAGCGCGACCTTCCCCGCGAGGAGGTCGATCGGCTTCTTCGGCGCGGACTCGGTCACGGAGACGGGCAGTTCCGGAAGACACAGTTCCTTTCGCCGCCATCGCTCCCGTTGGTCCGCGATGGTGCGGGCCTCGGCGCGGCGGGCCTCCACCGGATTGCCCTCGGCGTCGGTGGGTTCGTAGACCGCCGCGCGCGCCGAGATCACGATCGTGTCGCTTATGGCCGGGTCGACCGCGAAGGTCAGGCCCATGGACGAAGGGCGCCTGTCCCCCGAGCTGACGACCTCCTGGGAGGCGCCGGACTCCTCGACGTCGTCGTGGGTGAGGACGGGCGCGGTGTCCAGGCCGTCCTGTTCGGCCGCGTTCTCGACCTTCCGTTCTTTCGAGGCGCGCGGATACAGCACGCCGGTGAGATAGCGGTCGATCGGCGCGTCCTGCGTCAGAACCTCGTCCCGGTCGTCCGGCGGAGCGTCCTCGGCGGGGCCGAAGAGTTCGCGCCGGAGCCCCACGAGGATCTCCTCGTCCCGCACCCGGTAGTGCTCCGAGTGTCGGTCTGCGCTCTGCGTCATGCGTCCTGCTCCTCGTCGTTCACGGCCCTGCGGTAGCGCCCTGTGCCGGTGATCCGGGGGGCGACCCACACGCCTCGCTCGCCCAGTCCGGCGTTGGCACCGGCGGCTGTGCTGCCCGTCACGGTCTCCAGGGTGTCGATCCGCAGGCCGTGTATCTCGTCCGGCCACCAGGGGTCCCAGCTCCGGCTCACCTTCTGCACCTCGAACAGGTCCGTGCGGAAGCGCTCGGACGCCTCGCCGATCGCTCGCCCCTCGTGCACCAGCGCGTACGGCGGGCTCTGCCGCTCACCCAGCGGCAGGTCGTGCCGCCTGCGCAGGGCCACCTCGTCGCCGGGACGGACCCGCTCCAGGAGGTACGCCTGCGTCGCGACGGCGTCGGACTCGTGGCCGGGCGGGTTGTCCGAGCAGATGTCGCCCGCGGCAGCGACGATCCCGAACCGTCGGTGCGAACGCTGCACGGTGCTGACGTACTGGCGGCCGTTCTTCCGGCCGCCGGCCTTCCGGAGGACCGGCAGGTCCGGACAGACCGCGTGGTACAGGTCATGACGGGCCCGCGTCATCGCCACGTACAGGGCGCGGGCCTCGGCCGGCAGGTCGAGGTCGTCCTTGTGTCGTTTGCGCAACTCGGCCGGTGTGGGCGGGGTGAGGACGATCACCCGGTCGAACTCCAGGCCCTTGGCCCGGTGCACGGTGGACACCACGACCCGGGCCGTCTCCGGATCGGCCAGCTCGTCCGGGAACCGGCCCTCGGCGACCAGCCGCCGCAGCCGGTCCAGGTCGACGACGCCCCGGCCCGCTCCACGCGCGACCCGGCGCAGCACGGACCACACGACGGCGGGGTCGGGCGCGTGCGGCAGCGCGAGGTCGGTGAACAGGGCGTGGAAGCGCTCCTCCCCGAGCGTGGCGGCCCCGGTACGGCGCAACAACTCGGCCACCCAGTACGGGACCGGACGTTCCTCCAGAGGGCGTCGCAGCCGGTGCTCGACCCCGTGCTCGTGGAGGAGTTGCGAGACGCCCAGTGCTTGGCGGTTGTCCCGGGTGAGGATCGCGCACGTGTCGGAGGAGGCACGCAGCCCGTCCAGGACGAACGGGTCGGTCAGCGCGCCCACGCCGTTGACCGGATCGAGCAGCAGTTCGCGCAGTTCCTCGTAGAGCGACGACGCCTCGTCGGCGTCGGTGACCCGTTGCAGTCGCGGGCCGTGGGCGAGCGCGACCCGGGCCTCCGGGGTGGCGGCACGGAAGTTCTCCGTGAGGCGCAGCTCCACCAGGTCGTCAAGGAACGAGGCACGGAGCCAGTCGAAGAACATGTTCGTCTCGTCGGCCCGCTCGGCGGGGTCTTCGATCTGGAAGCCGTAGACGAACTGGGCGGCGTCACCGACCACGGTGAATCCGCAGCTCTCCTGATAGCGGTCGAGCAGCGTCTCCACCAGGCGACGCCGGACGCCCACCAGGTCCTGCACCTCGTCGATCACCACGTGCGCGGGAGGGACGGCGTCACCTGTCTCCAACGCGCCCTTCGCGATCGCCTCCTCGGCGGCGCGGATACGCTCGTCGAAACCGGTCGCATGCCAGTCGTGGTCCGGCCATGCCCGGGCCAGGAGGCCGTAGGCCCAGGCGTCGAAGGTCTGGGCCCGGACCCGACGGGCCCGCTCTCCGTGCCGGACGATCCGTTCGCGCAGTTCCCTGGCCGCCGCGCGTGAGTAGGTGAGCACCAGGATCTCGGCGGCCTCCAGCGCCTCCTCGGGGTCCTCGTGCCCGCACAGGGCGTCCAGCCGACGCACCAGGGTGTGCGTCTTGCCGGCCCCCGCGCCGGCGGTGACCAGCACCCGGGCGTCCCAGGGCTGCTCGACCACGGCCCGCTGCTCGTCGGTGAGCGGGGGACTGTCGCGGTAGGCGTCGGTCACTTCCGGCTCCAGAGGTGCTCGAACTGGGTGAAGGCGAGCTTCGTGTCGAAGTTGGCGATGTTGTCGCTGACATTGAGGATCAGGCAGGTGTCCTTGCCGCCGTTCCTCGGACCACGCAGGCCGCGGCCGATCATCTGCTGGTAGACGTTGGTGCTGTAGACCGGGCGGGCCACCACCACGACCCGGGTGGCAGGGGCGTCGAAACCCTGGGTGAGGACCCCGTAGTTGGTGAGGACACGGATGCGGCCGGAGCGGAATTCCTCGATCCTCCGACGCCGGTCCTGGGCACTCGTGGTGGAGTCCACGGCCGCTGCCGGGATGCCGCGGTCGTTCAGTTTGGCCGCCAGGTACTTGGCGTGGTCCACGGAGGTGGCGAAGAGCAGCGTGGGCCAGTCGGAGGGGAGGTTCGCGACCTCGTCGACGATGCGGCGGCTGCGGGCGTGGTCGTCGGCGAGCCGCTGCTCGGCGGCCCGGGAGAGCATCGCCATCCGCTCGGCCTGAGCCTTCTCGTCACGGGTCAGCTCTATCCGTCCGCCCTCCAGGGTGCGGTGTTCGACCTGGGCGAGCATGCCCCACTCCTGGAGATCCCGGTACGGATCACCGGAGGGGAAGACGCCCTCGTCCAGACGCCGGTTGCCGAAGCGGTTGACCAGGCGTCGGGTCTCGTCCTCGTTGGTGTTGCGGAACGGGGTGGCGGTCAGGCCCAGCAGGTGACGTTCGGTCACGTACTGTGTGAGTCCCAACTGCCCCAGGATGTCGGTGTACCGCTTCGACACGGCGGTGTGGGCCTCGTCCACGACGACCAGCGCGGCCTCGCGCAGCCAGGCGTACGCGTCGGTGTGCAGACAGCGCTCCAGCTTGGCATCCGTGGCGACGACCAGGTGCGGATGGTCGACGACCTCTCCCACCTCGTTGGTGCTCCACAACCGACTGATGGTGAGCGGACGTTCCGCACCCACCTTCGTCCATACGAACTTCCAGCTCTGCACAGCCTGCTCGCACAGTTCCTCGGTCTGCGCGATCCACAGCAGCGGGCCCGTCGGGTCACCGACCTGCTTGACCCAGCGGATCACGGCCTCGGCGGTGACCCGGGTCTTGCCCGCGCCGGTCGGCAGGGACAGCATGCCGCGCTGCGGGGCCAGCCGGTCCAGCAAGGCGGTGATGTTGCGGACCAGGTCTTCCTGGTAGTCGTGGAGCCGGGGGAAGTCCCGGGGGCCGTCCACCGTCTCGAAGGCCGGCGGTGACGGAGTCCGGGACCCGGCGAAGGACACCGGCAGTCTCAGGTCGGAGACGAAGGCGACGGCGGCCGACGAGCCTCCGTAAGCGACCGGGGCGTTGGGGAACCGGGCCTGGATGTCCCGCGCGTGCTGCTGGAGCACTCCGTCGCCGTGCGCGTTGAACGCCATCTGCGCGATCCGGTGGCCGGAGGGTTCCGCCCCGCCGGTGTCCTGCAGTTCGGCCTCCATGAGCCCCTCGGGCAACCCGGACCGCAGTGCGTCCGCCCCGACGAGCAGCTCGATCTTGGCCACCACGTCCTCGGCGTCGCGCACGGCCTTCAGCGCCGCCTTGGTCGCGGTGTCCCGGGCCATGCGCTCCTGGTGCTCCAGCACCGCCCGGCAGCCGGCCGTGCCGAGCCCCAGCTCCAACTCACGGTCGATCAGCCGCAGCATCGGTTCCGGATCGAGCGGTACCCGCACCTTGACCGTGCCGCCCTGGCGCACCGCGTCCAGCTGGGTGGCCCGCGTGCCGTTCGGGGTGCGGGTCACCTCTTCGAGCTCGGCACACCGCTGGACCTGGCTGTTGCGGTCGGTGCTGCTCAGTCGCTGCCGCAGGGCCGGGTACAGCTCCACCAGGGGCACCGGGTCGCCGTCCGGCACCTCCCGGGTCTCCCGGCTGATCACGTCGGTGTAGCGGAGCATGCCCCACTTCTCGACCATCAGCTCGGCGTCCTCCCGGGTCGCCACGAGCAGCGCGGGCAACTGCTCGGCGCGCAACGCCCGGTACTCGGACGGTCCCACCGCGACGGTGATCTCGTCGTCGGGGCGGGAGCCCCAGGTGTCACCGATGCGGCAACGGGTGAGCGAGTCCTCGGGGAAGTCGGCGCCGAGCCGGGTCAGCATCACGTAGGTGGCGCCGACGAAGGTGTCGTCCTCGTTGGCGGTGACGTCGGCGAGAAGCGCGTTCCACCGGTCGGCGGGCACCTCGTCGACCGTGACGGGCAGGCGCAACTTGCGGGCCTTCTCCGGGGAGATGTCGGAGACCGGCAGAACGTCACGGTAGGCGGCGAGCTGGGGTCCGACAGCTTCCCTCAAGGGCTTGATCCCTTGGGATGTGGCGACGGTGCCGTACTTGTGCAACATCCAGCGGATCGGTGAGGCGACGGCCTGCCTGGTGCTCGTCTGGGCGCCGATCTGCCGTGTCCAGTTGTCCACCACCGCGTCGTCCGGCAGCGCCTTCAGGAACGCCGCCCGGGACTCCTCGGACAGGGACCGGAAGAGGTGCAGCGGGCCACCGATCGCCGCACCCTCCAGCTTGACCCTGCTGAGTGCGGGCCGGGGGGCGCGCTGGTCGAGGCCCCGCAGGTAGGCGGAGTGGACGGCCTCCCGGTACTCCTCGAACCAGTCCTCGCCTTCCGGTCGCACGGCCGCCGAGGGCCGCTCCCGCAGACCGATCTCCGGGAAGAAGGAGAGGTCGTCGGAGTGGAACTTCTTGTCGACCGCGACGCTCGGATCACGATCCGGGTCGACGACCGCGCCGGGCAGCATGCAGTCACGCACCGGCCGGAACCTGCCGTCCGCGGTACGCACCCGCAGGGTCGCGCGAGGGTCGGCCACCCGCTCCAGCACCCTGTGCGTCAGCCGGCGCCCGCCGGCCTGGCGGAACAGCTCCCAGAACCGCTCCCACTCGGTGGCGCCGTAACCGTCGAAGCCCTGGTCCAGGACGCTGATGAAACGGCCCTCGGCGTCGGCCTCCCGGATACCGAGGACGTTCAGCGCGTGCGTGAGCGACGGGTCCTGGGCGATCTCGCGGACCACGTAGACGAGCGACTCGCGCAGACCCCCCTCGTCGGACCGGCGGAACACCCGGCCGGGGACGGGGGGGACGAGGCCGTGCTCCTCGGTGAGCACGATGTGCGCCTTCCGGGCCTCGACGGCGTACGGGGAGTCGTTCTCGACCATGTCCGCGAGAATCCGGATCGCCACGGCCGACGCCTCGGCGGTGCCGCACTCGACGAGCGCTTCCAACCACTCGCGCACGTCGGCCCGGCCGTGACCGGCCGCTCCGAGGATGTGTTCCACCTTGCCGGAGCGGAGGGTGTCGGCTTCGACGCTGGGGTGCAGCCAGTCCGTGGGACGTCCGGGGCACTCGTGCCACATGCGCAGCCAACGGAGGAGACGCTTCTGGTCCTTGTCGAGGCGAGGGTGCACGCGCAGTGCTGTCGGAAGGCGCAGCACGCCCTCCTGGTCGGGCAGCGAGGGGCGACTGCCGGCACACGCCCAGATCTCCTTGGTCAGGAACGCGTCCGCCCAACTGATCGATTCCTTCAGTCGACCTGGCAACAGTGGGAGATAGGCACCGGGGTCGTCGGCGGGGGCCAAGCGGGGGAGGGAGTCGACCACCAGCGCGGCCGACACCTTGATCATCTCTTCGTTGAAGGCGGAGGAGTCGAGCAGGTTCTGCCGGTCCTCGTTGGTCTTCCAGGCGCCGTTGAGGATTCCGCTCAGGGACATCTCGTACTTGGTGGGGAAGAAGGACCAGAAGCGTCCGCGACCGACCGAGGCCTTCGGACGGACACGCAGTCCGCTCTCCGAATCCTTCTCCTGCTCCGGCACGGCCCAGGCGAGGTCCAGTGTGAGGCGGTCGTGCAGCTCACCGGCGTCGGCACGGGCCGCCGGCCCGGGTTCGTGGGTCACGGAGAAGACCCGCCAGCGGCTGGTCGCGGTGGGCCTGCCCGTCCGCTCCTCGACCACGGTGTGGAGGTCGCCGGCCTGCTCGGTGGTCAGGACCCGGCGGGTGATCGGGCGCGGCCGACGATCCTCGAGGACGACCTTCGCGACGTGCGGGGAGAGGAGCTGGAACCCGAGCGGGAACTCCTCACGGACGGCCCCGGCCTCGGTCAGACCGCCGTGCATGTCCTGTGCCAGCCTGTCGGCGGCGCCGTCGAGCAGTGGCAGGCGGACGACGGTGGTGGCCCAACCGAGCAACTCGTCCAGCACGCCGTCCTGGGCCCGCTCGACGGCCATGTCGAGGGGGCGTGCCATGCGCAGCACCGGCACCTCGAACGTCTCGCCGAGACGCTCCCTCACACCGGGCACCGACCGGATCGTCTCGCGGGCCCATTCGCGGTCGAACCCGAAGGAGCCCGTGCGGCTGAAGAACTGGGGGGTGTCGGTGACGACCAGCACGGATTTCACGCCCACACCGAAGCGGCCGATCTGCCCACCACGCTTTCGCGACATACTCATGCGGAGAATGGTCTCCGCGCCTTCGGGAGTCACCGGAGTTCCCTCATTGGCGCAGTAGAGGTGCGTTCCGGTGAGAACGACGTGGACGACTCCTCCCGGTTCGGCGGCGATCTCGTCCGCCGCGTTCTGCACGAGTTCGAACAGTTGACGGTCGCCGTATCCGCCCTGTGTGATCCGCCGTTCGCTGTTGGCGTGTTCCGGGATGAGGCCGGGGTCGACCGCGTAGGTCTGCAGAACGCGGGAGGACTGTTCGAGGACGGTGTCGATGACTGCGGAAGTGGCGGGCGACACGGTTTTCTGGGCTCCTGGACTCGAGGAACGGGCGGATGCGGGCCGGGGCCGCCGGCCCCGGCCGATCCTGCATGGATGGTTGGACTGGCGACGTGAATTCAGACGGCCTGGTTCCCGAGACCGCCGAGGAAACCCGTGCCGAAGTACTCGACCGGTTCCTCCGGGGTCACCCCGGCCATGTCGAGAAGGTGCTTCTTGTCCGTTTCGCTGCGCGCTGTCGCCCATTCCAGGAACAGTGCACTGTATTCGCGCTGTGAGTGAGGAGAGCAGAAGTACGACGGTTCGGCGTCTCCTGAAGGGTCTTCCATGAGGTTGTCGAATCCCCGTTCGCGAAAAAGGGTATGGCTGTCCCTTGGGCGTGATGGCAGATGCGGGTGTTTCGGGTGGGACGGATGTGCCGTCGTTAACAAGATAGGGGATGTCACTCGAACGTGTCACCCCATTTGCTTAAGCAATTAAATGGAATGCAGCATTCCGGTTTGTCGGGCGTCGCGGGAGGCTGCGAAGAGTGGCAATTCGATCGAATTGGACATGTTGGACACTCTCGGGGTGGAGGTGTCGAGGGGAGTATCGTCAAGACTTGGTTGACGCGATCTTGTTTGTCAAATTAGTCTGCGGTCCACATACGTTGACAAAGGGGTGGTCATGTGGAGACCGGTGAGGAGTTCGGGCCCTGGCTGTACCGCCAGCTCAAACTCGTGGGAAAGACCCAGGCGGAGCTGGCGGAGGAACTGGGGCTGACCCGCGCCGCGGTCTCGGCGTGGATCACCAAGCGCTCGGTCCCGCGGCCGACCGTCATGGAGGAGATCGCCAAAGCTCTCGGCACCGACGTCGGCACCGTGCACACACGCACCACCGACACGCAGATCGGTCTCCCCATCACCTGGTACCACCGGCCCGGCTACCCCGACGGCGGACGTGACGGGGGCAACGCGGCGGCCTTCGCCTTCGACGCGGACGTCCAGGTACTCGCCCGGGAGACCTGCCAGAACAGCCTCGACGAGCGGATCACGGAGAACGGCCGCCCGGTCCGCGTGCGCTACACCATCCACGAACTCACCGGTGAGGCCTTGGACGCCTTCCGCAGGGCCATCCTCTGGGACGACCTGCACCCCCATTACACGGCGGTGTCGGAGTCGGCCTCCCACCAAAAGGTCGGTCGGGTCGTGGACGCCGGCGTTCGTGACATGTTCGAGAAGGGGCGACTGGTCCTCCTCCGGATCGACGACTACAACGCCTCCGGGCTCACCGGCGACGACTACGGCGACGGCAAGTTCGCGGCCGTCGTCCGCCGCCAGCTCGAGAGCCTCAAGTCCGGTCGGGGCGCGGGCGGTTCCTACGGCCTGGGCAAGGCGACACTGTGGGCGACCAGCGCGCTCGGCATGGTCCTGATCAACTCCACCCTCTCCGTGCCGCACGAGGGGCGGACCGAACGTCGCGTCATCGGACGGCTGGAACTGCCCTGGCGTTCCGTGAACGGATCGGCCTACGCGGGCCCCGCCTGGTTGGGGCGCCCGGACCCGGACACCCCGGGCGCGTCGGTGGCCCGCTCCTGGTGGGCCGACGAGGAGACGGTCGAGCGCCTTCACCTCACCCGGGACAGCGATGAACCGGGAACCTCCTTCCTCATCGTCGGCGCCCACGACGTGGCGAGCCTGGATCAGGGCGCACCGGAACTCGGCGCCGACGAGGAGGGCGGGATCGAGGACGACGGGACCCGTGACGTCCGAGCCATGCACCGACGGCTGGTCGAGGCGCTCGGTCGGGACTTCTGGGCGGCGATGACCGGTGGCGGAAGCCGACTGCCGTTGTTGGAGACCTCGGTCCGAACGCTGCGGAACGGAGAGGTCGTCATCGAGGAGGAGAAGGTCGACCCCACCCTCGCCCAACCGTCCCGGACCCGGGCGCTGCGCGCCTTCTACGAGGGGACGACCGTGGACCGCCTCACCGAGGCGGGTCAGGTCGCTCTCCGTACGGTCCCGCTCCGACTGCCCCTCTCCGGCGGTCGCAGGGGCACGCTGGGCACGCATCCGGGCGTGCTCCTCGTCACGGAGGCCGAGGACGCGGACGGCACCCCGAACCAGGTCCACTCGTTGCGCGGCAACCGGATGACCATCAAGAAGGCCGGGGTCGCCGGGCTCCCGCTGGGAGTCAACGCCTTCCAGGCCGTGCTGCTGCTGGGGCACGCGGCCGGGGAGTCCGTACCCTTCGCCGAGGAGGCCGAGGAGTTCCTGCGCGCGGCCGAACCACCCGAGCACGACCGATGGGGTCAGACCGAGGAACTGACTCTGCGCTGGTCGCACACCGCGCACCACCGCATCGCCCGTCTCACCACCGAGGTCAACAGCGCGGTGAAGGAACTGGTCGCCCGCCCCAGGAGGGCGAACCGCGCGGGCGGCGAGAAACTCCGCAAGGCATTGACCGTGGACTCCAAGGCGAAGTCCAAGGCCCGGCGTCCGTCCGGACCCGTGCTCCCCGAACTCGACGATCTCCAGGCGTCGATCGGCGACGGTGGCGAATGGATCGTCACGGCCGAGGTGAAACTACCGCGCGGTGGTGCGGAGCTGCCCCCCATGGTCCCGGTCGCACAGCTCGACGTCCGCTCCGGCGCCCGCCCGCGGCTCGACTGGGCCGAGCTGACCGCGCTGGAGGGCTGTGAGGTGGCGAACGGGATCCTCGCCTTCGCCCCGGGCGCGCGGCGTGCGACGTTCCGAGGTGTCACCGACGTGAGCAGCCATCCCGTCCGTACCGTCTTCAGCCGTCTCGTCCTCGAACTGCGCACCGAGAGGGGGGAGTGACCGTGAAGTTCTACCCCTACAAGCGGCTGAACCGGCCGATCACACTCCGAGTGACCTCGGCCTCTCTCAGACTGGTCGACGGCTCGCGCGACCACCTGGACACGTCGGCCTTCTCGGTGCAGCAACAAGCTGTCGCCCTCGGTGTGGCGGGTCACGCGGACTGGACGAGTGCCCGCCTCGGCCTGTCCGCCACCCTGCCGCCCGGGACGAACGCGCCCGACGCACCCTGGACCGACCTCGACGTCCGCGCGGTGCTCACCGACGGCGACACCAACCTCCGTACGTCCGTGGAACTCCGGCAGGACGCCCCGGAGAGCAAGGAGTGGTCCGGCACGATCGACGTTCTGCGTGACGACCATGTCTCGCGTGCCTCGCTCGCCGTGTACGCCGTGGCCACGGTGGACGGCGTCGCCGGTCGCACGATCACCGAGACGGCCACCGACTGGATCGTCGACGTGGTCTCGGACGAACCGGTGCGCGGCCTCCAGCTCGACATCAAGCAGGTGCCGTTCCGCAAGAGCGCGAGGGAGTGGTTGCAGGCCTACGCCGACGCGCCGTGGATCGTGGACACCGCGGGCCGGCTCCCCACCGTGTGGGTCAACACGGATGTCGAGGGCTTCACCGACCTGCTGGGCAGCCGGAGCGGAGGCATCGAGAACAAGGTCCACGAACTGCTGGTGACCCAGATGGCCACCGACGTCTGGACCGCCGTCTTCCACAGTGCCCTGGGTGAGCTGGAGGTCGAGCCGGACGGGTCCCCGGTCTTTCCCACCGACTGGCAGGGAGAGGTACTGCGGGAGATGCTCCCGGACGTGGTGCCCGGCGTGCATGTCGAAGAGGCCCTGCGGCAGGTCCATCGCCGCCGCACCGGCGATTCCGGTTGGGCGGAGCTGCAGACCCGCGTCCACTACGCGGCGGTCCGCCGGGCCGACGCGACGAAGGCCCTCGCGGGCGTCCTGCGCGGCCTCGAACAACTGAACCGAGGGAGCGAGGCATGATCGACAAGCCCCACCACGTACCGGAGCGTCTGGGACTGCTGGAAGCCTCGGCCGCCGACCCGTTCCTCACCGAACCGTTGCTCCGGGGTGAGGCGATGCACGGTGGCGTCGATCTCGCCAAGGTCGTCATGGATCTCCCGGAGGACGATCCCCGCTGGGACAGCGAGCCGATCCGGAACCTCGTCGACGACGCCATGTACGCCTTCGAGGACAACCGGACCAAGGCGGACGCCTGGCTCGCTCCCAGGCTCCACGCCACGCTGCGGCTGACCCGCCGGGAGGCCGCCGACCGGCGGCTGTGGACCCACCTCGCGCTGGCAGTGGCTCCCGACTACGTGATCTGGCGGCACCGCGCCGCTCCGACACCCGCAAAGCCGCAGCCACGTACCGCGCCGGAACGCTTCAAGGGGGCGGCGGACCGGCAGTGCTTCTCCCGGCTGTGGTGGGCCGGGGAGATGTTCCGGAACGGGAAGGACTACCGGCCCGTGGTCACTGCCTGTGGTAACCAGGATGTGCTTCACAACATGCTCAAGAGCGCCCTGATCGACCACCGGCCTTCCGCGCAGGCGGTGGTCCGGCTCCTGGAACAAGGACTGGTCACCACGGGCCGGGAGGTGAACGGGCTCACGGTCGCCCTCAGCGCTGCGGGGGCGACGCTGCTCTACGACACGCTGGGCCCCGATGCGCCGCGCGACCCCGACGTGCTGCGCGACTGGATCGCGGGGGCTGCCTCCGCCCCGCCGGTCGGCCGGCGTGAGCTCCCCGAAGGTCCCGACGAGGAGCCCGCCCCCCCGACCTCCGTGGACACGCTGGCCACCCGTTTCGCCGAGTTCTTCGAGACGGCACCGATCAGGGGGCGGACGTCGTGAGGCCGACCGGAAGGTCACCGGGCCGCGAGTGGGTGATGCTTCAGGTCCTTGTGTGTGAGGCTCTCCGTCGACCGGGACGGTAGCCATGTCTCGAGTTTCTCGATGTCCCGTTCCAGTCGGGGGTCGACCCCGTTCTCGTTCAGGACCAGCCCCGGTCCGAGCACGTGCCGCAGCACATGCAGGGCCAGCAGCGGTGGCACCGCGTTGCCGATCTGTTGCGACACGTCGTTGCCTCGCCAGGGGTACGAGACGGGGAAGGTCTGCAGCACACCCGCCTCGGCGAAGGTGAAACGCGGGAGGTCTTCGCCCGTCTCCCTGTCCACCACCCGGTTCCGCGACACCTTGCCGGTGATGGTGGCGGCGGGGGCGTCGTGGTGCCGCCGTCCGCGCGCCTTGGGATCTCCGCCGGTCCCGTAGTTCGAGACGACGGTGAAGGGGGCGCGGTCGCGGGGCACCTGGTGCGGCTCCAGGCCCTTGTCGTCAGCGACCTCCTTCGCCCTCTTCAAAGCCGTTTCCATGGAGACGCAGTGTTCCTTGGGCGACGACAGGGCGAGCTGGCCCTCCGACCGATAACAGTGGTGCGTCTCGGGCACTTCGGGGAAGTCCTTGCCCGGCTCGAACGGCGCCCCGCTCATCAGGGCGTCCTGGTCCAGACGTGCCATGAGAATGGCCCGTCGTCGCGTCTGCGGCACCCCGAAGGCTTCCGTGTGCACCGGTTGGGCCATGGTCCGGTAGCCCAGCGAGGCGAGCACCTCGGCGTACGCCTTCCACACCGGCAGCACGGCCGGCACCTGTTCCAGGATCACCGCCCGATAGGGCTCCGAGCCGGGCCGCCTGCTCCGCTCTATCACCCACCACAGAGGTTGCAGGACCAGCCCGGTCCGTTCGTCGCCCAGCTCCTCCAGCCGTTCCTTCAGCGTGACGTGCTCGTCATCGAGGTCGGTGAACTCTTTGAGCAGGCCCTTGAGCTCGTCGTCCGGAAGGTCGAGCGGCTGGTTCGTGCGCAGCTCCTTGAGCAGTGTCTCGACTTCCTGCGCGGAGTGTCCGAGCCGCGTCAACCGCTGCCTCAGAGCCTTGCGGACCTTCGTCCTCAGCTCCTCCACCTTGCGTTTCTGGGCCCGTACCTCCGCGGCTTTCACTTCCGCCCGTCGGAGAGTCTCGGTGATGTCGCGCCAGACGCGGAAGAGCCCTGGCCAGTCCAGGCTCTCGTCCAGCACCGCCTTGTGCAGGCGCTCGATGTGCTGGAGCACTTTGTCCAGAGCCCGGCGGCCCGCCCCGTGCCCGGCCACGGTGAACGTCTGACACGGAGGCCCGCCGGTCAGGACCTCGGCACGGGGGAAGAAAGCCGCGCGATACGCCCGGACATCGCCCTTGAAGGTGTTCAGCCCGGCGGCCTTGCGGGTCTCACACGCTCCCGGGTCCCACTCGATTCCGGTCACCTCGTGCCCCAGCGCATCCGCTGCCACATCCAGCCCGCCCGGCCCCGCGAACAAGTCCACGATGCGGAAACAGGCAGGTGAGGGCTGTGCGTTCTTACTGGGACTCATGGGCGAAGTGTAGCCGGCGCGGCGAAGGGGAATGGTGGGTCTTCCGCACTCGGGTCTAGGACCGCAGGGCGCTCGCGATGGCCGCGCCGAGTGCCCTGCCGACCGGCGGGGGCGTGGCGTGGCCGATCTGTCGGTACCGGGCCGTCTTCCGTCCCGTGATGCGCCAGTCCGGGGGGAACGACTGCAGGAGGGCCGCCTGCTCCACCGTGATCTTCAACATGCGTGCCGGGTCGTCCGAGCGGGGCCATACATAGTCCGGCCCCGGTACCTCGTCGGCCAGCGCGCCGGCGTTCACCCCCATCCGAGCCCAGGCCCGTTTCGTGCCGGACGGGCCCAGGTCGGCTCCGCCCCGGTTGTCCGAGCCTCCGACGAGGGTGGGCGCCACAGCGGATGCCTGGGACGCCCAGTCGTCGGCCTCGGGCCACCCTCGCGCCCCCATCGACCGGCGCAGTACCTGGCCGACCGGGACGTGCTCGCGCACCGTCGGCTCGGGCGGGGCGAAACCGTGGAACCACGGTTTCCTCAAGGCGACGAGGATGCCTTGTCGACGTTCCTGCGGCACCCCGAAGTCGGCGGCGTTCAGTACGAACCAACGGAACCGGTACCCGAGGTGCGCGAGTTCCTTCTCCATGAACGCCCGGATGCCGGCGTAGGCGGGAGCGTCGACCAGCGCGGGCAGGTTCTCCAGCAACAGCGCTCGTGGTCGGACGGCGTGGACGAGGTAGATCGCGGCGCTGAGCAGCCGCAGTTCTCGGTCGCTGTCCGGGCGTCCGACCGCGGCCGAGGACTTCACCCGGGGCAGGCCGGCGGAGAGGAGGTCGACGTCCAGGGTTCTTGGGTGAGCCTGCGGGAGGAACTCGACGAGGTCCTCACAGACCACGTTCCAGTGCGGTCGGTTGGTGCGGAGCGTCTCGCAGGCCTGCGGCTTGTTGTCGAGCAGGAGCACCGGTGACAAACCCGCGCTCTCCAATCCCGACGCCAGTCCGCCGGCGCCGGAACACACGTCCACGAATGTGAGCCGATCAGCCATCCGTCCCCCTCCGTCACTCGGGCTTCAGTGTTTCCGCGCCCGCTTCTCGTGTTCCACCGCCGTACGCACCGCCGTCGCGATCTCGCCCGCAGGTGTGTGCTCCCAGAAGCGCAGCACCCGCCACCCCTCCGCTGTCAGGTGTTCCGTGGTCTCCCGGTCCCGTGCCATGTTCCGGTCCAGCTTGCGGCGCCACCACTCCGCATTGGCCTTCGGCTGGGTGGCGTGCTGGGGACACCCGTGCCAGAAGCAGCCGTCGATGAGGACCGCGACCTTGGCGCGCGGGAAGGCGATGTCGATCCGGCGTCGGGGCATCCCCGGGACCGGGTACTCGACCCGGTAACGCAGGCCGGACGCGTGCAGCAACCGGCGCACGGCCAGCTCGGCGCCCGTGTCCTTGCTGGCCTGTCTGCTCATGCGGGCCGAGACGCCGGGGGAGGAGGGCACCACGTCGTTCACTGTCGTCGAGCCTCACGAACGCATGTCGTCACGGTTGATGATCGCTGCTTCCGCCCGGGTCGAGTCGATCGCCCGGAACCGCACCAGGGGCCGGTCGCCACGGGCTGTCGACGGTGGGGCGACGAAGGCGAAGGCCATGACGAGATCACGCGGATCGACCGAACCGTCGGAGGCGGTCCGGGGTTCGGATTCCACCACGGGATAGAGCACCAGCGCACCCCGACGTGGACGGACGTTCTGTTCGACGGTGGCGTTGCCGATCAGATCCGCGGCTCCCGCCAGACGCTTGGCCGCCGCCACGTGCTTGGGGTCGCGGATCGCGCCGAACAGCGAGCCCCGACGACGCGTGCGGCGGGCGAGGGAGAAGGGACCGTGGCCCAGTACGCGCACCTCGTTCCGACGGGCCGACGTCTGCATCGGGGCGATCACGAACCAATCGTCGATCGTGCCCGCCTCCCGCCCGGCGTCCACGAGGAACTCCAGGTGGGGCGAGAACTGCCCCGGCACCGACCAGCGCAGGTCGCACAGCACCGTGAGCAGGTCCTGGTGCGACACCGTGCCCACCCGGGCGTCGTACTCCGGGCCCCCGTCCACGCCCAAGGTGACGGAAGTGTCCGAGAGGGCGGCCAGGACGGGCGCCCAGCACTCGGTGTTGTGGCCCAGGGCGTCGGGATCGTCCGGGTAGGCCGTGGGTTCCTCCCAGACGCCCGGTGACCGGACCTCCACCAGCTCCGCGTTGAACATTTTGTTCCGTGCCGACGGCTTCACCCACGGCAGGTGCTGGGCCACCAACGGCGGGATCTGTGCGGGGGTGACCTGGGGGCGGCCGTTCACCAGGGGAGCGTAGCGGGCCAGCTCCGCACGGAACAGTTCCTCGTCGCGGCAGATCGCCTCGAAGGCCTCGTACAGGTCGACCGTCTTCGCGTCACGGCCCTTGCCGAGCTGCTCCTCACGCCCGATGTACAGCCGTACCAGGTCCCGGTAACCGGGCCGGAATCCGAACCAGCGGCCCATCTGCATCAGGGTGTCGGCTTGCTGCGTGGTGCGACGGTAGTACGTGATCGTCAGCCCCTCGACCGTGAAGCCGCGGGACAGCTTGGTACCGCCGACCAGGATCTTCCAGACGTTGGGGGTGCGGTCGAAATCCAGGTCGGGTTGGGTGTAGTCGCGTTCGCTGTCGCCGTTGACGACGATGACCGGTGAGCCGCCCCTGTTGATGAGGCGGCGGGCCGCGGCGACGTACGGCTTCAGATCGGCGTACGTCGTGGGGGTGGGCAGGGCGTCGTCCGCGTGGGTGCGGAAGTCCTGGTCGAAAAGGGTCTCCAGACGGAGGTGCCCCTCCGGCCCCGTGTACGCGGCGTTGTGCCACATGGTCCTGATGCGCTGCGCGAGCGCGTCGTGCTCGGCCATGCGGACCGACTCGTGCACGAGCATGGTGTGATGCCGGAACGGGCCGTCGGGGACGCCGCGTTCGGCGCGGTAGAGCTTCATGGCTCCCGTGAGGACGAAGGAGTCCAGGGCTTGCCGAAGGCGGTCCCCCGTGACGCCGTGTATGCCCCTGACGTGCTTTGTCTCGGCCTCGCCCACGCCCCCCTCGACGCCGTCCAGGTCGTGGAAGTCCTGGACGCCCATGTAGTCGGCCGGACGCGGCAGGGAGATCAGGAAGTCACGTGGGAAGATGTCCTCCTCGTCCCCCGGATCGACGAAGACGTTGGCGAAGGGCGTCGCGGTGTACCCCACGTACTGAGCACGGGGCAGCAGCTTCAGGAGTTTGCTGATCTGACCGTTGATCGCGGTGCGGGTGACCGTGCCGGCCTCCCACTTCTTCGGGTCCGTGGTGTTCACCGACGCCTGGTCGGACTCATCGTCGATGATCAGCGTGGGGATCTCGCCGAGGATCGGGCCGATCTTCTTGAGGTCCTTGACCAGCTTCTCCAGGACCGACTTGTTCTTCTTCACGACCATGACGCGGGCGCGGGACGCGTGCAGGTTCACCGGGTCGTGGAGGGGACGGGTGCGGTCGACCTTGTCGAACTCCAGGGCGCTGATGCCGCGCTCCAGCGCCATGTAGTCACGGTCGCGGGAGGTGAGGCGCTCGATGTCGAAGGCGCCGAGCGTGGAGGGGCGGGCGCCGAACGAGACGAACTTGGTGGGCCAGTCCTCGTCGTCCTGGTAGTCGATGTCGACCAGGGCGTCCGGGTCGCTCGGGTCGGCGGCGCCGAGGATGTTCTCCTGGCCGATCAGCTCCATGTCGAGGCGGCGCTGGGTCTGGCCGCGCAACAGGTTGAGCGTGCCGGCGAGCACGATCACGAGTCGGTAGCCCGCGTCCACGGCCTTGGCCGTGACACCGGTGAAATTCGCGGTCTTGCCCGACTGCACGTAGCCGACCACCAGTCCTCGGGCACCGTACGGCTCGTCCCGCGTGGGGTCGGCCAACCGCTCCACGACCGCGTGAGAGGCCTCGTCCAGACCGGAGACCGCCGCGGGGCCCCACCCCTTGCGGCGCAGCAACCGCTCGTACGAGGCCCAGTAGAAGGAGCGGTTCGCCGCGCCCTCCCGGGTGTACCAGGACTGGAACTCACGGCTGATGGTGACTGGCCCGGCCTCGGTGTGGACCGGGACGGCGGCGTCGAGCGCCTTGCGCAGGTCCGCGCCGAACGCGAGCTTGTCGTAGACCTCGGAACGGCGCCGGTGCGTCCGTGCCTCGGTGGTCGCCCACGCGGGGGACGGCTCGAAGTCCCATGCGGTGAGCTTGCGACGCCAGAGGTCGAGCAGTCCGTCACCCGGCCCCGCGGTCAGCAGACGGTCACGGAAGCGGGACATGTCCGTGTCCGCGGGTTCGTCGGCGTCCGCGAGCACGAACGCCAGCTTGGCGAAGTGCCTGGGACCGCGCCGGCTCATCGCGTCGAGGATCTCGCCGTGCAGGTCGGTGAGGTGGTCAGCAGTGGGTGTGTGCTCAGCGGTCACGGCGGATCGAAGGCTTTCTCTGGTGTACGGACGGACACGGGGGGACGGGGAACTACCCCTCGGCGACGCGGGTGATCTCGGCACGCACCGCGGAGACGAGCACGCTGTTCCACATGGCGATTCGGTCGGTCTGGTTGGCCCAGACCCGCTCCTTCTGGAAGATCTCGTTGAGCATGAGGTACAGGAGGCTCTTGAGGACCGGGGCGTCGTTGGAGCCGCCGCGTCGGGCGCCGTTGAAGACCTGCCGGTAGTCCCGGTTGAGAACGACCCGGCGCTCCTTGTGATCGATGGTGAAGAGCAGGTCGGCGGGGTCGACGCCGTCCGGCACGTCGAGACGCGCCCAGGTGAAGGTGATCGGCTCCTCGCCCTCCAACTGCGGGATTTCGTCCCGCAGTGTCCGCTTCAGCTTCGGGTCGAGGCCCTTGCCGGGCGGAATGACGGCCTTGCGTCTGACCTCCGTGCGGCGACGCGCGGCTTCACGGTAGGTCGCCTCGGCCTCTTGGACGTACGCGCCGAAACTGTGGTCACTTCCGGAGGCCGTCGCCTTCTCCAGCCCCCGCCCGAACGCCGGGGTCACCTGGACGCCGTCCTTCTTGACGGTCAGGGCGAACACGTCATTGGGTTCGGCGGGCAGGTCGACGGCGATGCGGGCGAGGGCGAGGTGACCCTCGGGGCTGCGGGTGTCGTTCCAGCCACCGGCCTGGACGAGGCGATCATGGCGGTAGAGGTAGAAGCCCTGGCGCTCGGCGAGCGGACCGATGCCGCGGTAGGCGACCAGCGGTGACTTGGGCGGCCATATGTGCGCGACGAGCGGGACGTCACCGACTCCCTCGACAGGGGCGACGTAGGTACGGGGGTAACCGGCGCGGCCCGGGACGCGGTAGCCGAACGGGTCGATGGGCTCCACACCCCGGTGGTCCAGTTCCTCCCGGGTGTGCACATCCTCCACGACGATGTCGATGTGGAAGCCCTCACGGGCGAGGAAGCGGTGGAGATAGAGGCCGAGGTGGGTCTCCAGCCGCTCGATGGCGTCGTCGAGGTACCGGTCGGTCTGCCCGTCCGTGATGGTCTCGAACGCGCGGACCTGGTCCCAGCGCACGATAGTGCCGTGCCAGCCGATCACGCCGTCATAGCGGTCCACGAGATCCTGGCAGTACGTCGAGTCGACGATGTCGCAGGTGAAGTCGGCCTGCGCACGAGAGGCGAGCCAGCGGCGACCGGCCGACGGACTGCGCTTGGTGCGGCTGATCAGGGTGAGTGCGGCGGCGTGCGAGAGCGAGGCGGCCTTCAATCCGGCGCCGAAGTGTCCGAGGGCGTCGGCCGCGTATCCCTCGCGTCCGCCGACGGTCATCGCCGTGTCGAGGCCCGCCTCGTCCATGCCGTGGCCGTCGTCGATGACGAGCAGACCGACGAGACGGTCACGACCGCCGTGCTCACCGGTGTCGCGCAGGAAGCTCACGACGATGTTGTGGGCCCCCGCGTCGATGGAGTTGTCGATCAGGTCCGCGATGGCCGCTTCGAAGCTGTACCCCTGGTGCGCGAGCGAGTCGAACGACCTGGCCGCCGGAGGCAGCCTCTTGCTTCCATTGGTGGGTACGTCGAACTGCCAGTCCGAAGACGGCTGGTAGGGCGGCATGCAGGTGTTCCTCGTGGGCCGGGGACATGCCCGGGGCGGGTGCGAGCATGCCGGTTCAGCTGGTCGTCCGTGACGTTAGCGCGTCCCGGTTGTGGAGGAGTAGGGGGATCGGGGGAAAAGGGACGGGTCTCATGGAAAGCGCGCCGGTGAGCGAATCCGACGAGGCAGACGACTCCGGCACGCACCGGAGCGCCGTCGAGGACGGACCACCGCTCGTGGACCGGACCCGGCGTGCGGCGGACGCGGTGGCAGTCGTGGACAAGGGCACGCGGAGCATGGAGGCCCGATGATGTCCGTCGGGAGCGGACGGATCTCTCGTTCCGGCGAAGACCCCCATAGCTGCTGTCGGGGTGCGGCCGTGAGGCGCGGTAGGTGAAACCCGGTGGCCGCCGTGCCCAGGTTGTCGCTACCGTCGGGCTCCCGGTCGGCCGTGTCGGCGGTTGCCTCGTCCAGGAGCGTTTCCCGTGATCAGCCCCCGAGCAACGACGACCCTGTGGCGTCCCACCGGTCCCGGAGAACTCGAGTTGGTGCGCGAGCTGGACTGGCGTGCCTGGCCGCCGCGCCTGCCCGAGCAGCAGATCTTCTACCCGGTCCTCAACGAGGACTACGCCGTCAGGATCGCGCGGGACTGGAACGTCAAGCACGACGGTGCCGGCTTCGTCACCCGCTTCGACGTCGAGTCGGACTTCCTGCGCAGGTACCCGGTCCAGCAGGCAGGCGGGCGGACGATTCTCGAGCTGTGGGTACCGGCCGAGGAACTCGACGAGTTCAACGCTCACATCGTCGGCAGGATCCAGCTGGTGCACGAGTTCCACTGAGCTGGGCCGCGCGGGCTCCGCGAGGCGGACGGCCGCCTCGGTGCGGTGGTCCCGCCGTGGCCGCTGTGGTCACGGCTTCACCACCGTCAAGGAGTCCGGCGAGGCGTTCGTCACGAAGCCACCGCCCGTACCAGCAGCGTCCCGATGTGGCCGGCGTGAGGGGCCTCGATGACCCGCGCGTCGGCCGTGGCGAAACCGGCGCGGGTGAGGAGGCGCTCCCACACGGCCGGGCGGTAGCTGTAGCGGTAGGTGAACATCGCCTTGCCGGCGAAGCCTCCCTTGTACATGCCCTGCGGGCCGTACGCGCCGGGGATGGCGGGCGGCTGGGAGAAGACGAGAACCCCGCCGGGCCGGAGCCGTCGGCGGACGAGGGGGAAGAGGCGGCCGGGGTCGGTGAACCAGGCCGCTCCGAAGATCGAGTAGACGGCGTCGTACTCGTCCTCGTGCTCGCTCAGGTACTCCAGGACTTCGGAGCACACGATGTCCGCGCCGGTGCCTGCCCACTGTGCGGTGGCCTTCTCGACCATGACGGGCGACAGGTCGACGCCGCGGGCGGTGATGCCGCGCCGAGCGAGGTGGGCGAGGGCGCGGCCGGTGCCGCAGCCGATCTGCAGGACGGAACGCGGGTCCCCGAGCAGTTCCGGGCCCGGTCCGTGACCGGCGTACTGGGTCCAGCAGAAACCGGGTTCCACGTCGTCCTTGAAGGCGGAGGCGGCGAAGGCGTCCCACAGTTCCGTCTCGGCGGCGATGTCGTGCGGTGCGGGCAAGGTGATTCCTCCTCGCAGGAGCCGCCGGCCCCCGTCCCGCGGAGGCCGAGGACAGGGGCCGGCGGCGGGCCGTTCAGTGGCTGTCGGGGACCTTGTTGTCGCAGGGCGAGCAGTCCGTTCCGTCGACCGCCCACGACTCCTCGTCGACGTCGAAGCCGATGGACTTCAGGAAGTCCGCCGTGCGCGGGCACAGGCCGTCCCGGCGGCGCTCGATGAACGGGGCGTGGTGCTGGTGACGGCCCTCGTTGTACATGTCGCACCGGGCCCGCCACACCGGGGTGTCGAGGATGAGCTGGTGAACGCCGATGTCGACGAGCTTGCCGACGCCCGGGTGGACCTCGGGGTGCTCCGTGCGACCGACGGTCCGCCGTGTACGGCGTCGACGCGCAGAACGTCATCGACGCGGCGCGACGAGGGCTGCGTACCCGCTGAGGCGGCAGCGTCCTGCCGGGAGGTCACCGCTTTGCAGCGGTGCTCGCTCCATGACAGTCGCCGTACGTCCGTCCCGAGCCGCACCAGCACTCGGCCCCCCGCTGCGGCGGCCAGGCGACCGCCCGCCCCCGCGCCCCCAGAGTCGTCGCGTACTGCGGCAGCAGCGACGCGTCGGCCGGGGACGCGCCCTCCGACGCCGCGAACGCCTCGTAGGACGGCACCGTGCCCCGTACGACCCCCAGGTTGCGCGTGCCCGACGACTCCAGCTCCCTCAGGGCCTCCTCCGTCGCCGACAGGTGCTCCTCGTACGACGGGTACTCCGCGGAGAGGGACGGGTAGGCGGCGAGCAGTTCCGTCAGTTCTTCGGCGGGCCAGTGGAGCATGGCGACCGGGAAGGGGCGGGAGAGGGCCTCGCGGTAGGCGCCGAGTTCGGCGCGGAGGCGGGAGATCTCGGCCTCCAGCTCGGCCGGGTTGTCCGAGCCGAGGGACCACACGCGCTTGGGGTCGTGCAGCTCGTCGAGGGAGACCGGCATGGAGTGCAGGGTGTCGGCGAGGGTGTCCCAGTCGTCGTGGGGCAGGCCCAGCATGCGGCGGACGCGGTGGCGGCCGTAGAGGAGGGGGTGGGCCGGGCGCGGGGGCTCGGGGGCGTCGGCCAGGAGGAGGCGGGCGGCCTCGGTGAAGGTCTCGTGGGCCGCCTCCAGCTCGTCGTGGGACTCCAGGGACTCCGCGACGATGATCCAGGGGGCCGGGTCCCGCGGGGACGCCGCGCGGACGCCCTCGATGATGGCCCTGGCCTCGGCCTCGTGGCCGTACTCCCAGAGGTTGGACGCTTTGAGGGCGCGGACCAGGGCCGGGTTCTCCAGGGTGGCGGGGGCGGCGAGCAGACGGTCGTAGAGGGCCGTCGCGGCGGGGCGCTCGCCGGCCAGCTCCAGGTGGGCCGCGGCCCGCAGCAGCAGGGCCTCGGCGTCCTCGGGGTACAGGCCGGCGGTCCGCTCCAGGCGTGCCGCTTCGGCGGTGTGGTCGACGTTCTCAGCGGGCGTGTCGGGGCGCATGGGGGACACCGTACTGCGGCGTGGTGACAGAGGGGTGTGGAGCCGGTTGGAGTACCGGTGGTCCGCGGACTTGCGGCGTCGGCGGGTGGCACGTCAGTGCGCCGGGCGCCGAAGTCACCCCGTCATTCGCGAGCCGACTGTGACCAGTCGGCTCTGCACCACAACGCCTCGAAATGCTCCGATGTGATGTGCAGTGCAGTGAACTCGATCTGCGCGTTCACATCACTGATTTCGCCGACGGGTACTTCGCTGAGGCCGATGTGCGAGGCTTCATGGTTTCGGTCAGCCTTGAGAAGCTTGCCGTCGCGATATTTCTGGACCTTTCTCACCTCATAACCGTCGTCACCGATCTCGCTGAAAAAAATTGTGGCCTCGTCATCGAACTCGTGGTGCCACTCCACTTTCCAGTGTTGCATCGCATCTTTCGGAACTTGATTCCGTCGAGTGGGGCAGTTCGGCTGTCGTTTTCTCCGGCCTGTCAGCTGGCTGCGGGACGGCCTGCTCATGAGAGGCGAGGTCTGCCTCCCTTTGTCGTCTTTGTAACCCACTCGTCAGCTCGGCGGATAGCCGGACCTTCGACGTGCGCAGCACCTGCGGTGTAAGCAAGCCAGAGGAGATCCTGGCAGCCGAAGAACGACTCGCCCCAACTGTCCACCCAGAGGTGCACGCGTCCAGGTCCGGCTTGGGTGACGTCCCACCATTCCCAGCCTCTGGAGTCCTCGTCCGGGTCGAACCTGTAAAGCCAGTTCTGCAAAGACCACGGTCGGCCTCCGGTGTGGTCTTTGTACGCGTCGCATCCACGCCTGGCAAAGTCTGGAGACTGTGCATCGCCCTCCGACCCGATGGCGACGAACCAGTCCGGTACATCACTGACAGGAAGGCTTTCCGCCTCGAAATCGGCGGTGGCTCCGAGACTCACCGCTGCGCTGAGAACCGACAGCAGTCGCTGTACATACTCTGTCGTGTCACCGCGAACCTCCAGCGTGAATACGCTGAGTACGGGGGGAGCGGAGCTGGGACCGGGGCGATCGCCGACACGCTCGAACTCTGCTTCCAGGCTTTCCGTGTTGTGTATCATCGAGGTGGATTTATTCTTCTTCAATGACTCGTCCAGACCCCTGGACAATGGCATTCCGGAGTTCTCCGAATAGATTTTGGAGGATCCCGTGCAGATCTTTCCCCTTTGTTGGGGCCGAAATTTCAGGGTATCCCTTCAAAAGTTGCTTCCACTCCTGCCGGGTGAAAGCGGCACCATCCGGATGGTCATCCTTGTTTTGTGGTAGAACATTCTCTCGAATGGAGTCTCGGTACTCCCGGGGGACATCGAAGGCGACGATCTCTCCGCCGTCTCCGCGGTACTCGAGGGTGTGCCTGATGTCGCCGCTCGCGTTGACATACAGCTTCCACTGCCCGTGATCGTCGCCTCGCCATTGTCTCCGATGTGTATCCGCTGGCTCAGAGGGTGGTCCGTCTGCTTCCGGTGCACGGTCACTGCGTGGCCGTTTTCGCATGGGGCCAGGCCCAAAGGATCGGACCAGCCATGCGGGTTACGGACGTAAGTGAGCGTTTGGTTCGCTGGTGTCCGTTTGGTTCGGGGTTAGGTGTCGCGCCAGTTGGTGGTGGTTTCCTGGGTGACTCGGCGGCTCATGAGGTCG
>NZ_JBUDHV010000038.1:0-76521 GCF_054956795.1 Streptomyces sp. SYSU D01066-1
AAACGCCCGGTTACATTCCGAACCCGGAAGCTAAGCCTTACAGCGCCGATGGTACTGCAGGGGGGACCCTGTGGGAGAGTAGGACGCCGCCGAACAATCATTCAAAGGGCTGGACCCGGAACTTTCGTTCCGGGTCCAGCCCTTTTTTATTATCTGTCACCTGTCGTTCACGTTCCGCAACCACCATCCAGGCATGGGTACTGCAGCAATGCTCAGGGCCGCCGGTGTCGGAGTCGGTGACGAGGTCGTCGTGCCGGCCTTCGGGAACGTGGAAGTCGCCGAGGCCGTCGCCCTCGCCGGTGCGATGCCGGTGTTCGCGGACATAGATCCGGTCACCTACTGCCTCGACCCCTCCAGCGTCGAGGCGGTCGTGGGACCACGGACCGCGGCCGTCGTGGCCGTCCACCGATTCGGCCGGCCGGCCGATCTGAAACGGCTGCACGACCTGGGGCGGCGGCACGGGCTGCTGGTGCTGCAGGAGGCCGAGCAGGGGGCGCCGTCGGACGAGATAGCGCAGCGCAGGCAGCGGGCCGCCTACCTCGACGCCAGGCTCCGGGGAGTGCGCACGCCCGATGGCGGGGACGGGCACACCTACGGCCAGTACGTGGTGCGGGTACTGGGGAACGGACGACCGGACCGGGACGCCTTCGCGCGGGCCGTGCGCAGCCGGGGAGTGGACTGTCGGGTGCCGGTGAAGACGCCCGTGCACCGGCTGCCCGAGTTCCGGCGCTGTGTGACGCTGCCGGAGACCGAGCGGGCCGCCGACGAGACCCTCGCGTTGCCCGTCGAAGCCTCGCTGACCAAGCGGGACATGCAGCGCATCGTCTCCGCGTGCAATGCCCTCGGAGGGCTGCTCCAGGCCGCCATGTGAGGTGGTTGGGAGCACGGCTGCGTTCGGGGTATGATCTATTCCGTTGCCGCGAGGAAAACCTCGAAAGCGACAGGCCCCTATAGCTCAGTCGGCAGAGCGTCTCCATGGTAAGGAGAAGGTCAACGGTTCGATTCCGTTTGGGGGCTCCGAAAAGAAAAGGCCCCGCCCGAATGGGCGGGGCCTTTCGCATGCCCTGACCGCTCTCGGCCTAGTCGTTGTGCGGCTCCGGTACGCGCATCGCCAGGATCGCCATGTCGTCGGACGGGGCGTCCGACGCGAAACGCTCCACGGCGCGCATGATGCGGGCGGCCACCGCGCCGGCCGTCAGCCCCGTGCAGGTGGTGAGGACGTCGGCGAGACCGTCGTCGCCCAGCATGCGGGTGCCCTCGCGACGCTCGGTGACGCCGTCCGTGACACAGAGCAGGACGTCGCCCGGGTCGAGGGTGACCGTCTGCTCGTACAGCTCCAGGTCGTCTATCACACCGAGGAGGGGCTGGGGCTCGGCGGCCGGTTCGACCGTGCCGTCCTGGCGGAGGCGCAGGGGGAGCGGGTGGCCGGCGCAGACCACCTTCAGTTCGGCGCCGCCGTCCGCCAGGGGGCGCATCTCGCCGTAGAGGAGGGTGAGGAAGCGGCTGCGCGCCCCCTCGTCGAGGATGGCGGAGTTCAGGCGCTCCAGGACCGCGGGGCCGCTGAGGCCCTCGCGGGCCAGCAGGCGCAGGGCGTGCCGGGCGAGACCGGTGACCGCCGCCGCGTTCGGGCCCGTGCCGCAGACGTCGCCGATGGCGAAGCCGTAGGCGCCGTCGCTGATGGGGAACAGGTCGTAGAAGTCGCCGCCGACCTCGTTGCCCTCGCCGGCCGCGCGGTAGATGACCTCGACCTCCATGCCGGGGATCTGCGGGAGCTCCGGAGGCAGGAGGCTGCGCTGGAGGGACTGGCTGATGGCCGTGCGCTCCGAGTAGAGGCGGGCGTTGTCCAGGGCGAGGGCGGCGCGGCGGGAGAGGTCCTCGGCCAGTTCCAGGATCTCCTGCCGGAAGTGCTCGTCGGTGGGTTTGCCGAGGGTCAGCATGCCGATGACGCGGTTGCGGGCGACCAGGGGGAGCACCACCGTCTCGCCGCCGACCGCGGAGGCCGTGGCCAGGGTCGGGCCGATGCCCGGGGTGACCTGGCGGGTGGGGGTGCTGCTGAGGCCGAGGCTGCGCATGGAGCTGCGGAGCGCCGCCTGGTGGGCGGTCTCGGCCGGGATGGTCCAGACGCGGGCGCCCGGGGTGGGGACCGGGTCGGGCGGCGGGATCCTGGAGAGCAGGGACTTGATGCCGTCGATCAGCTCCTCGTCCTCGTGCAGGACGTAGGAGAGGTACGGCTCCGAGGCCTGGTCGGCGATGGTGTAGACGGCGCACCAGGTGGCCAGGGTCGGGACCGTCATCTGGGCCATCAGGGCGAGGGTCTGGTCGCGGTCCAGGGTGCCGGCGAGGAGATCGGAGGCCTCGACGAGGAAGCTGAGGGAACCGCGGCGCAGGCGCTCCAGTTCACCCAGGCGGGCCGACTCGACGGCCAAGGCGATGCGGTCGGCCGCGAACTGCAGGCGCAGGGCCTCCTCGTTGGTGTAGCGGCCCGCCGCTTCCGCGGCGACGCCGAGGGAGCCGGTGAGGCGGCCCTCGACCTTGAGGGGGACGGTGACCACCGAGCGCATGCCCGTGCCGTTGAGCAGGGGGACGGCGCCCGGTACGGCGGCCAGGTCGTCGTGGACGGCCGGCATGCGGGCCGAGCCGTAGCGGCCGGGGCCCGCTTCCACGGGGACGCGGGCGAAGCGCTGGCGGGCGGAGGGCAGGCCGGTGGAGGCGCGGACCTCCAGCTCCGTCTCGTCGTCCGTGGCGAGCAGCAGGAAGGCGGCGTCGCCGTCGAGCATGTCGCGGGCGCGCTCGACCGTGCGCTGGAGGAGACCGTCGAGGTCGTCCGGGGCGGGGGAGCCGATGAAGACCTCGAAGGGGTCGGTGCTCTGGCCCTCGGGGGTGGTGTTCGTGTCGGAGGCGGTCACCCGCAACGGGGTCTGCAGGACCGCCCGTTCGTGGTCCCGGACGAGCAGGCAGACCGTGGAGGGTTCGCCCCCGGCGTCGCGGACCCGCAGGTGGGAGGCGTAGACCGGGATGACGCGGCCGTTGGCGCCGCGGATGCCGTAACTGCCCTCCCAGCGGGAGAGGCGCAGGGCCTCGACGATGCCGGTGCTGGTGCCCGGGGTGTGCGGCCAGGCGGCGAAGTCGGTCAGCGGTTTGCCGGTGACCTGCTCGGCCTGGTAGCCGAAGAGCTCCTCGGCGTCCTCGTTCCAGGCGGCGACGGCGCCGGTCCGGTCGATCTGGACGACCGCGACCCGTACCCGGCCGTCGGCCAGCGGCAGCAGGGCGGCGGGGAGGGCGGGGCCGGCGGCGCGGGTGCCCACGGGGCGCTCGGGGAGGGTGAGCCGGAACCAGACGGTCTTGTCGGTGGGCGTGTACTCGACGCCCCAGCGGTCGGCCAGCGCGGCGCAGAGCTGGAGACCGCGTCCGCCCTCCCGGTCGGGGCTGCCCATGTCGACGGGCGACGACTGGAGCGGAACTTCACGCTCCGGATAGTGGTCGGAGACCTCGATCCGCACGCCCTCGTCGCTGCGTAGGCAGACGACGTCGGCGGCGGTGCCCGCGTGCACCACCGCGTTGGTGACGAGTTCGCTGGTCAGCACCACGGCGTCGTCGACGATGTCGGCGTGTCCCCAGCCCTGGAGCGTGTCCCGGACGAAGGAGCGGGCGCTCGCGACCGATCGTCCGACGGGCTCGAAGCTGGCGGCCGCACGCGCGGTGATCACAGAACTCCTCGACCCTCTCTGTCCCTGCAGGGCTACGCCGCCGGCCGGAGCGTGCCGCTGCTGCGGCAGGCCTTCCGTCGGCTGGGGTTCCGGGGGCTGTCCCCCCGGCATCAGTCCGGTGGTCATGGTCCGGCCGCCCTCCGATGCCCGCTCGTCTCGTGCCACCGCCCAGGCCGGACGGAACCGGCACGGCTGGACAGCCGCATGCAAGGTTACTTACCTTCGCCGTCCAGGCGGATGCCGGTCTGCACTGTTTCCGCCCAGAGGGTGCGCCGACGGCGTGCGAAGCTGCCGAACTGTTATGGCCTGGTTCGGCCGGGATGAAACACTGGGCAGGCTTGCAGTGACGGTTCCGGCGGACCGAGTGCCGGCGGCGCACGGCGGGCAGCAGCCCTGGGTGCCGCCCGGCGGGACGGCGGGAGCGTGCGACAGCACAGGAAGCACCAGGCAGTAATCCGGTACGCCGAGACGGGGAACCGGGGCAAGCGGTGACGGTCGACCCCTGCGGGAGGGACACAGTGGAGTCTGGCGCAGCGACGCGGGGCACGAGAACGCGCGCGAAAGGCGGACGGTCCCTGGGGGATCAGGGCAAGAGGCGCAACGGGACCACTGTCGTGGACACGGCCTCCCTGAACCGGTTGCTGGCCGCCCTGGTGACCATGCGCGACGGGAACTTCCGCCGGCGCCTCACGGTGTCCGGGGACGGCGTGATGGCGGAGATCGCGGCCGTCTTCAACGAGGTGGCCGACCGCAATCTGCACCTGACGGGCGAGCTGGCGCGGGTGCGGCGGATGGTCGGGCGTGAGGGAAAGCTCACGGAGCGGCTGGAGACAGGGGCGTGCGAGGGGGCGTGGGCCACCGCGATCGACAACTCCAACGCGCTGGTGGACGACCTCGTACGCCCTGTCTCCGAGGTCGGCCGGGTGCTGACAGCGGTCGCCGAGGGCGATCTGTCACCGCGGATGGAGCTGCGTACGCAGACGGCGGAAGGGGCGGGGCAGCCGCTGCGCGGTGAGTTCCTGAAGGTCGGGCGGACGGTCAACAACCTGGTCGACCAGCTCTCGACGTTCACCGACGAGGTCACGCGGGTGGCCAGCGAGGTGGGCACCGAGGGGAAGCTGGGCGGGCAGGCCCGGGTGCGCGGCATGTCGGGCTCCTGGAAGGACCTCACCGACTCCGTCAACACGATGGCGTACCGGCTGACCGCGCAGGTGCGGGACATCGCGCTGGTGACCACCGCGGTCGCCAAGGGCGATCTGTCGCGCAAGGTCACGGTCGACGTGGCGGGCGAGATGCTGGAGCTGAAGAACACCGTCAACACGATGGTCGACCAGCTCTCCGCCTTCTCGTCGGAGGTGACGCGGGTAGCGCGCGAGGTGGGCACCGAGGGCGAGCTGGGCGGCCAGGCCCGGGTGCCGGAGGTGGCCGGCGTGTGGAAGGAGCTGACCGACTCCGTCAACACGATGGCCGGGAACCTGACCGCACAGGTGCGCGGGATCGCCGAGGTGACGACGGCGGTCGCCAACGGCGACCTGTCGCGGAAGGTGACCGTGCCGGCCCGGGGCGAGGTCGCGCAGCTCGCCGAGACGATCAACCAGATGACCGAGACGCTGCGGATCTTCGCGGACGAGGTCACGCGGGTGGCCAACGAGGTCGGTGCCGAGGGACAGCTCGGCGGCCAGGCGAACGTGCCGGGCGCGGCGGGGACCTGGAAGGACCTGACCGACTCGGTCAACACCGTGTTCCGGAACCTGACGACCCAGGTGCGGGACATCGCCGCCGTGACGACGGCGGTGGCCAACGGCGACCTGTCGCAGAAGGTCACCGTGGACGTGGCGGGCGAGATGCTGGAGCTGAAGAACACCGTCAACACGATGGTCGACCAGCTCTCCGCCTTCGGTGCCGAGGTGACGCGGGTGGCGCGCGAGGTCGGTGTCGAGGGCGAGCTGGGCGGGCAGGCGCAGGTGCCGGGGGCGGCGGGGACCTGGAAGGACCTGACCGACTCGGTCAACACCGCGTTCCGCAACCTCACCGGGCAGGTGCGCAACATCGCCCAGGTGACGACGGCGGTGGCCAACGGCGACCTGTCGCAGAAGGTCACCGTGGACGTCTCCGGCGAGATGCTCCAGCTGAAGAACACCGTGAACACGATGGTGGACCAGCTCTCCAGCTTCGCCGACCAGGTGACGCGGATGGCCCGGGACGTCGGCACCGAGGGGCGGCTCGGCGGTCAGGCGCGGGTGGACGGGGTGTCCGGGACCTGGAAGGAGCTGACCGACTCGGTCAACTTCATGGCCGGGAACCTGACGTCCCAGGTGCGGCAGATCGCCCAGGTGACGACGGCCGTGGCGCGCGGTGACCTGTCGCAGAAGATCGACGTGGACGCGCGTGGCGAGATCCTGGAACTCAAGAACACCATCAACACGATGGTGGACCAGCTGTCGTCGTTCGCCGAGCAGGTGACCCTGGTCGCCCGCGAGGTGGGTACGGAGGGACGGCTGGGCGGTCAGGCGCAGGTGCCCGGCGTGGCCGGTGTCTGGCGGGACCTGACCGACTCGGTGAACGGCATGGCCGGGAACCTCACCGCCCAGGTGCGCAACATCGCGCAGGTCGCGACCGCGGTGGCGCGCGGTGACCTGTCCCAGAAGATCACCGTGGACGCCCGCGGTGAGATCCTGGAGCTGAAGAACACCCTGAACACGATGGTGGACCAGCTCTCCTCCTTCGCCCAGGAGGTCACCCGCGTGGCCCGGGAGGTCGGCACGGAGGGCATTCTCGGCGGCCAGGCCGAGGTGCAGGGTGTCTCCGGCACCTGGAAGGACCTCACCCAGTCCGTCAACGGCATGGCGAACAACCTGACGCTCCAGGTGCGCAACATCGCCGAGGTCACGACCGCGGTCGCCAGGGGCGACCTGTCGAAGAAGATCACCGTCGACGCCAAGGGCGAGATCCTGGAACTGGTCACGACGGTCAACACGATGGTCGACCAGCTGTCCTCCTTCGCCGAGCAGGTCACCCGCGTGGCCCGGGAGGTGGGCACCGAGGGCATCCTGGGCGGGCAGGCGCACGTGCCGGGCATCACCGGCATCTGGAAGGACCTCAGCGGCAACGTCAACCTGATGGCCCAGAACCTGACGGTCCAGGTGCGGAACATCTCCCAGGTGGCCGCCGCCGTCGCCAACGGCGATCTGACGCGGACGGTGACGATCGAGGCGCGCGGCGAGGTCGCGCAGCTGGCCGACACCTTCAACACCATGGTGAAGACGCTGAGTTCCTTCGCCGACCAGGTCACCAAGGTGGCCCGGGAGGTCGGTACGGACGGCATCCTGGGCGGGCAGGCGCACGTCCCGGGCGTGGCCGGCACCTGGAGGGACCTCACCGAGTCGGTGAACCAGATGGCGTCCAACCTGACCGGCCAGGTGCGCAACATCGCCATGGTGACCACGGCCATCGCCAAGGGCGACCTCACCAAGAAGATCGACATCGACGCGCGCGGGGAGATCCTGGAGCTCAAGACCACCATCAACACCATGGTCGACCAGCTCTCGTCGTTCGCCGAGGAGGTCACCCGGGTCGCCCGCGAGGTGGGCACCGAGGGCCAGCTGGGCGGGCAGGCACGCGTGCGTGACGTCGACGGCACCTGGCGGGACCTGACGGAATCCGTGAACGAGATGGCCGGGAACCTCACCCGGCAGGTGCGCGCCATCGCGCGCGTGGCGACCGCGGTGACCCGCGGCGACCTGAACCTGAAGATCGACGTGGACGCCTCGGGGGAGATCTCCGAGCTGCAGGACTACATCAACAAGATGATCGCCAACCTGCGCGACACCACGATCGCCAACAAGGAGCAGGACTGGCTCAAGGGCAACCTGGCGCGCATCTCGGCGCTGATGCAGGGTCGCCGCGACCTCCAGGACGTCGCCTCGCTGATCATGAGCGAGCTGACGCCGGTGGTCTCCGCGCAGCACGGCGCGTTCTTCCTCGCCATGCCGCTCGTCGACGGGCAGGACCCGGCCGCCGCGGGGGAGGACCAGTACGAATTGCGGATGCTCGGCTCGTACGGTTACTCGATGGGGTCGATGCCGACCTCGTTCCGGCCGGGGGAGGCGCTGGTCGGGACGGCCGCGAAGGAGAAGCGCACGATCCTGGTGGAGAACGCGCCCAACGGCTATCTGAAGATCTCCTCCGGGCTCGGTGAGGCGCCGCCCGCGCAGGTGATCGTGTTGCCGGTGCTGTTCGAGGGTCAGGTGCTCGGGGTCATCGAACTGGCGTCGTTCACGCCGTTCACGCAGATCCAGAAGGACTTCCTCAACCAGATCGCCGAGATGATCGCGACCAGCGTCAACACCATCTCGGTCAACACCAAGACCGAGGTGCTGCTGAAGCAGTCGCAGGAGCTGACCGAGCAACTGCGGGACCGGTCGGAGGAGTTGGAGCAGCGGCAGAAGGCGCTCCAGGCGTCCAACGCCGAACTGGAGGAGAAGGCCGAGCTGCTGGCCCAGCAGAACCGCGACATCGAGGTGAAGAACACCGAGATCGAGGAGGCCCGGCAGGTCCTGGAGGAGCGCGCCGAGCAGCTCGCCGTGTCGATGCGCTACAAGAGCGAGTTCCTGGCCAACATGTCCCACGAGTTGCGTACGCCGCTCAACTCGCTGCTGATCCTGGCCAAGCTGCTCGCCGACAACGCCGAGGGGAACCTGTCCCCGAAGCAGGTCGAGTTCGCCGAGACCATCCACGGGGCCGGTTCCGACCTGCTCCAGCTCATCAACGACATCCTGGACCTGTCCAAGGTCGAGGCGGGCAAGATGGACGTCTCGCCGACGCGCATCGCGCTGGTCCAGCTCGTCGACTACGTGGAGGCCACCTTCCGGCCGCTGACCGCCGAGAAGGGCCTCGACCTGTCGGTGCGGGTCTCGCCGGAGCTGCCCGCCACGCTGCACACCGACGAGCAGCGGCTGCTCCAGGTGCTGCGCAACCTGCTGTCCAACGCGGTGAAGTTCACCGACTCCGGCTCGGTCGAGCTGGTCATCCGGCCGGCCCGGGACGACGTACCGCAGCGCATCCGGGAGCAGTTGCTGGAGGCCGGTTCGCTGACCGACCCGGGGGCCGCGCTGATCGCCTTCTCGGTGACCGACACCGGGATCGGCATCGCGGCCGGCAAGATGCGGGTGATCTTCGAGGCGTTCAAGCAGGCCGACGGCACCACCAGCCGCAAGTACGGCGGTACCGGCCTCGGGCTGTCGATCTCCCGGGAGATCGCCCAGCTGCTCGGCGGCGAGATCCACGCCCAGAGCGAACCGGGCCGCGGCTCGACGTTCACGCTGTACCTGCCGCTGCACCTCAGTGAGCTGCCGCCGCAGGGCTACCAGCAGCCGGCGGCCGCGCTGGAGGCCGGTGACCCGGCGTCGGCGGGCGAGCGGGACGAGGAGGCGGAGCCGCCGGTCGAGACGCCCGCCGAGGTGAAGTCGTACCAGGAGACGCGGAACGGTCCCGCCGCGCTGTTCCGGCGCCGCCGCAGGGCGCTGCCGGAGCTGCCCGAGGCCGAGTTGCGGCCCGCGCCGCGGGAGGACCGGTCGGCCGCGGAGCCGGAGGCGGCGCCGCAGTCGGTCCGGGGCATTCGGTTCGGCGGCGAGAAGGTGTTGATCGTCGACGACGACATCCGCAACGTGTTCGCGCTCACCAGCGTCCTGGAGCAGCACGGCCTGTCCGTGCTGTACGCGGAGAACGGGCGTGAGGGCATCGAGGTGCTGGAGCAGCACGAGGACGTGGCGGTGGTGCTGATGGACATCATGATGCCCGAGATGGACGGGTACGCGACGACCACGGCGATCCGCCGGATGCCCCAGTTCGCCGGGTTGCCGATCGTCGCGCTGACCGCCAAGGCGATGAAGGGCGACCGGGAGAAGGCCATCGAGTCCGGCGCCTCCGACTACGTGACCAAGCCGGTCGACCCCGACCACCTGCTGACGGTCATGCAGGAGTGGATGCGGGGGGCTTGACTTGAGCGGTAGCGGCGGCAGCAGGGGCGAGCGGCGCACCGGCGGTACGGGCGAGGGGTGCCCCGGTGGCAGGGCCAGGGGTGCCCCGGCGGTAGGTTCGGTGGACGTGCGAACGTAGTACCGACGGGCCACCGAGGGACACGGCGGGAACCTCCGGCGGCACGCGGAGTCGCTGACTCAGCGTGCCCGAAGCCGTGTAGAGGCACGGGATTCGGGGAACCTTCTGGTCCCCTGCCGCGTTTCTGCTACGTGCACAGTGACATCTCGGTGACAGGGTGTGGCGACAGGCGGGGTGCGGCTACGATGACCGGCACAAGGACGGGCGGCGCAAGGGAGTCGTCCCCGGGGGCGGCACCGGCCGGTGCATCCCCGAGTCCTGTGGACAGGGGAGGCCCCACGCCGGGGCGAGGAGGGCGGGCCATGGTGCAGAAGGCCAAGATCCTCCTGGTCGATGACCGGCCGGAGAATCTGCTGGCGCTGGAGGCGATCCTCTCGGCGCTCGATCAGACACTGGTACGGGCATCGTCCGGGGAGGAAGCGCTCAAAGCACTGCTCACGGATGACTTCGCGGTCATTCTGCTGGACGTCCAGATGCCGGGCATGGACGGTTTCGAGACCGCGGCGCACATCAAGCGGCGGGAGCGGACCCGGGACATCCCGATCATCTTCCTCACCGCGATCAACCACGGACCGCACCACACCTTCCGCGGTTACGCGGCCGGCGCGGTGGACTACATCTCCAAGCCGTTCGATCCCTGGGTGCTGCGCGCGAAGGTCTCCGTCTTCGTCGATCTCTACATGAAGAACTGCCAGCTGCGGGAGCAGGCGTCCCTGCTGCGCCTGCAGTTGGAGGGCGCGGGCGGCAGGTCCCCGTCCGGCGAGGCCAGGGAGTCCGCCGGACTGCTCGCCGAGCTGTCGGCGCGGCTGGCCGCCGTCGAGGAGCAGGCCGAGGCGCTCTCCAAACAGCTGGGTGACGAGTCGGCGGACGCCGCGGCGGTGGCCACGGCGGCCCATCTGGAGCGCAAGCTGACCGGACTGCGGCGGGCGCTGGACGCGTTGGAGCCGGGCTCCGGTGGTCAGACCCCGGCCAACTGAGGCGCGGCCCCGGCGTTCTGGCGGCGGCGCTTCGACGGTGACAGCGGGCCGGCCGACGCCCTGACGGCGACGCCCCCTGAGGCCGCGTCAGCGTCCTCGGCGAAGGCGTCAGTTCCGGTCCACCACGCCGACGACACGAACGGGTGAAGCAGTGGGCACACGTGTCCCCCGCCGTCTCCCCCGGTAACCTCACATCCATGGCCTCACGTCCCTCCGCAGCCAAGAAGCAGCCCACCAAGAAGGCGGCTCCCGCGAAGGCTCCGGCGAGGAAGGCCGTCGCGAAGAAAGCGCCCGCCAAGAGGGTCCCCGCCAAGAGGGCGCCCGCCAGGAAGGCCGCGGTGAAGAAGCCCGCGCCCAGGCCGGCCCCCAGCCCGACCAGTGGTGTCCTCCGGCTCGTCCGCGCGCTCTGGCTGGGCCTGGCGCACGCTGTCGGCGCCGTCTTCCGCGGCGTGGGGCAGGGCGCCAGGAACCTCGACCCGGCCCACCGCAAGGACGGCGTCGCGCTGCTGCTGCTCGCCATCGCGCTGATCGTCGCCGCGGGCACCTGGGCCGACTTGGAGGGCCCGGTCGGCGATCTCGTCGAGATCCTGGTCACCGGCGCCTTCGGCCGGCTCGACCTGCTCGTGCCGATCCTGCTCGGGACCGTCGCCGTGCGCCTCATCCGGCACCCGGAGAAGCCCGAGGCCAACGGCCGCATCGTGATCGGCCTCTCGGCGCTCGTCATCGGCGTGCTCGGCCAGATCCACATCGCCTGCGGCTCGCCCGCGCGCGGCGACGGCATGCAGGGGATAAGGGACGCCGGCGGGCTGATCGGCTGGGCGGCGGCGACCCCGCTGTCGTACACCATGACCGACGTGCTGGCGGTGCCGCTGCTGGTGCTGCTCACCGTCTTCGGGCTGCTGGTCGTCACCGCCACGCCCGTCAACGCCGTGCCGCAGCGGCTGCGGCTGCTGGGCGTCCGGCTCGGCCTGGTCCGTGACCCGGAGGCGGAGGGGTTCGCCGCCGCCGACGACGAGTGGTACGAGGAGCCGTGGCGCGAGACGCCGCCCGCCCGGTCCCGCAGGCGCCCGGGGCCCGCCCCGCAGACGTACGATCCCGGCGCGGCACAGGAGGAGGCGCTCACCGGGCGCCGTGGCCGGCCCCGGCGGGCCGTCGCGCAGGCCGACGGGACCCGTCGGATGGACGCCGTGGACGTCGCCGCCGCGGCCGCCGCCGCGCTGGACGGTGCGGTCCTGCACGGGATGCCGCCGTCGCCGCTGGTCGCCGACCTCACCCAGGGGGTGAGCACGGGGGAGCGGGAGCAGACGACGCCCACTCCCGTACCGGCCCCCGCCTCCACCGCGAAGCCGGTCCCGCAGGCCCGCCCCGAGCAGGGCGAAACGCGCGGCGGCGCCGTCCCGGACCTCACCAAGAAGCCGCCGGCCCAGGAGCGCGAGCTGCCGCCGCGCGCCGAACAGCTCCAGCTCTCCGGGGACATCACCTACGCCCTGCCGTCCCTGGACCTGCTCACGCGCGGTGGCCCGGGCAAGTCCCGCAGCGCGGCCAACGACGCCGTGGTGGAGGCGCTGACCACAGTCTTCACCGAGTTCAAGGTCGACGCCGCGGTCACCGGCTTCACCCGCGGGCCGACGGTCACGCGGTACGTGGTGGAACTCGGTCCGGCCGTGAAGGTCGAGCGGGTCACCGCCCTCACCAAGAACATCGCGTACGCCGTCGCCAGCCCCGACGTGCGGATCATCAGCCCGATCCCCGGCAAGTCCGCGGTCGGCATCGAGATCCCGAACACCGACCGGGAGATGGTCAACCTCGGCGATGTGCTGCGGCTCGCGGAGTCCGCCGAGGACGACGACCCGATGCTGGTCGCCTTCGGCAAGGACGTCGAGGGCGGCTACGTCATGGACTCGCTGGCGAAGATGCCGCACATGCTGGTGGCCGGCGCCACCGGCTCCGGCAAGTCGTCCTGCATCAACTGCCTGATCACGTCGATCATGATGCGGGCGACCCCCGAGGACGTCCGGCTGATCCTCGTCGACCCCAAGCGCGTCGAGCTGACCGCCTACGAGGGCATCCCGCACCTGATCACGCCGATCATCACCAACCCCAAGCGGGCCGCCGAGGCCCTCCAGTGGGTCGTACGGGAGATGGACCTCAGGTACGACGACCTGGCGGCGTACGGCTACCGGCACATCGACGACTTCAACCGCGCGGTGCGCGAGGGCAGGGTCAAGCCGCCCGAGGGCAGCGAGCGCGAGCTCCAGCCGTACCCGTATCTGCTGGTGATCGTGGACGAGTTGGCCGACCTGATGATGGTCGCGCCACGGGACGTCGAGGACGCGATCGTGCGGATCACGCAGCTCGCGCGCGCGGCCGGCATCCACCTGGTGCTCGCCACCCAGCGGCCGTCGGTGGACGTCGTGACCGGACTGATCAAGGCGAACGTGCCCTCGCGGCTGGCATTCGCCACGTCGTCGCTGGCGGACTCGCGGGTCATCCTCGACCAGCCCGGCGCCGAGAAGCTGATCGGCAAGGGCGACGGTCTCTTCCTGCCGATGGGCGCGAACAAACCGACCCGCATGCAGGGCGCCTTCGTGACCGAGGAGGAGGTCGCGGCGGTCGTCCGGCACTGCAAGGAGCAGATGGCGCCCGTCTTCCGGGACGACGTCACCGTGGGCACCAAGCAGAAGAAGGAGATCGACGAAGACATCGGCGACGACCTGGACCTGCTGTGCCAGGCGGCCGAGCTGGTGGTCTCCACCCAGTTCGGGTCGACGTCCATGCTCCAGCGCAAGCTGCGGGTCGGCTTCGCCAAGGCGGGGCGGCTGATGGACCTCATGGAGTCGCGGAACATCGTCGGGCCGAGCGAAGGCTCAAAGGCTCGTGACGTTCTTGTGAAGCCTGACGAGCTGGACGGCGTGCTGGCCGTGATCCGGGGGGAGTCTGAAGCATAGGGCCGGGGCGGGAGCCGTGACCCATCCGCAATCGATCAGTGGGCAACCGTTTCCCGGCGGCGTACGTCACATTGACCGAAACGACGAACAACTGCTCCATCATCGGTCCGCCGGGCCGGTGGATCCGTCCGAAGGGCCGTTTTGGCGGCCGGCCGGGCGATCAGTCGGACAGCCGTCGGGTGATCAGTCCGAAGGCCGTTCCGACGGCCGTTCCGACGACCATTCCGATGGCGTACAAAGTACGACCGTCCGGTTGCCCCACCCGTTCGTACCCCCCCTAGACTGAATGTCCAGCACAGGCGGCCAACCGCTCGAAAGGCGCCCCCGTGTCCATCGGCAACTCTCCCGGTAACTCCCCTGAAGACGAGCGTCCGTTCGAGGGCGTGTCCGACGACGTGCCTGAGGAAGCCCGCCCCTCCATCGGCCATCTCCTGCGGCAGGCGCGGATCGCCGCCGGGCTGACCGTCGACGACATCAGCAGTGCCACCCGGGTGCGGATCGCCATCGTGCGCGCCATCGAGGCCGATGACTTCGCGCCCTGCGGCGGTGACGTCTACGCCCGAGGGCACATCCGTACGCTGGCCAGGGCCGTCGATCTGGACCCGGCGCCCCTGCTCGAACAGTTCGCGGCCGAGCGCGGCGGACGTCCCGCACCGACCCCCGCCGCCCCCCTGTTCGAGGCGGAGCGCATCCGTCCCGAGCGGCGCGGGCCCAACTGGACCGCGGCCATGGTCGCCGCGATCGTGGCCGTGATCGGTTTCGTCGGGTTCACCATGGTCAAGGGCGGTGACGACGACGCCGCCGAGGCCAACGTGGCCGAGGGCGCCGCGCCCACCGCGAGCGGGTCCGCCTCCGCGTCCGCCGAGCCCGCGAAGCCCGCCGACCCCAAGCCGACCGACAGCGCCATCGCCGCCGTACCGCAGGACAAGGTGACCGTCCGGGTCAGCGCCACGGACGGCCGCAGCTGGATCTCCGTCAAGGACCACAACGGCCGGTCGATCTTCGACGGGACGCTCGACCAGGGCGAGTCCAGGACGTTCCAGGACGAGGAGAAGGTGGACCTCGTCCTCGGCGACGCCGGCGCGATCCAGTTGCATGTGAACGGCAAGGAGGTCGAGGACGACTTCCAGCCGGGTGCGGTGGAGCGGCTGACGTACACCAAGGGCGATCCGCAGGCCGGATGACAGGCCGGACAGAGGGACGGACGAAGGGGCGACGAAGGAGCCGGGGACGGGACCCGGCGAGGCGGGACGGAACGGGGTTGGCCGGGATCGGCCAACCCCGTCGACGTGGGCTGTCGGCGGGACGAAGTAGTCTTGAGCCCATGCCTGAAAGCCGCACCGTCGCACTCGTCACCCTTGGCTGCGCCCGTAACGAGGTGGACTCGGAAGAGCTCGCAGGCCGTCTGGAGGCGGACGGCTGGAAGCTAGTCGAGGACGCCGAGGACGCGGACGTCGCCGTGGTGAACACGTGCGGCTTCGTCGAGGCCGCCAAGAAGGACTCCGTCGACGCCCTCCTGGAAGCCAACGACCTCAAGGGCCATGGGAGAACGCAGGCCGTGGTGGCGGTGGGCTGCATGGCCGAGCGGTACGGCAAGGAACTCGCCGAGGCCCTCCCCGAGGCGGACGGCGTGCTCGGCTTCGACGACTACGCCGACATCTCCGACCGGCTGCGGACCATCCTCGGCGGTGGCATCCACGCCGCGCACACCCCGCGCGACCGGCGCAAGCTGCTGCCGATCAGCCCCGCCGAGCGCCAGCAGGCAGGCACCGCCGTCGCCCTGCCCGGGCACGGCCCGACCGACCTCCCGGAAGGCGTCGCCCCCGCCTCCGGACCCCGCGCGCCGCTGCGCCGCCGTCTGGACGGTGCCCCGGTGGCCTCGGTGAAGCTCGCCTCCGGCTGCGACCGGCGCTGCTCCTTCTGCGCCATCCCCTCCTTCCGCGGCTCCTTCATCTCGCGCCGCCCGAGCGACGTGCTGAACGAGACGCGGTGGCTGGCCGAGCAGGGCGTCAAGGAGATCATGCTGGTCTCCGAGAACAACACCTCCTACGGCAAGGACCTCGGCGACATCCGCCTGCTGGAGTCCCTGCTGCCCGACCTGGCCGAGGTCGACGGCATCGAGCGGGTCCGCGTCAGCTACCTCCAGCCGGCCGAGATGCGTCCGGGTCTGATCGACGTACTCACCGGAACCCCGAAGGTCGCCCCGTACTTCGACCTCTCCTTCCAGCACTCCGCGCCGGCCGTGCTGCGCGCGATGCGCCGCTTCGGGGACACCGACCGCTTCCTGGAACTGCTCGACACCATCCGGAGCAAGGCGCCCGAGGCGGGCGTGCGCTCCAACTTCATCGTGGGCTTCCCCGGTGAGAGCGAGGCCGACCTGGCCGAGCTGGAACGGTTCCTGAACCACGCGCGGCTGGACGCCATCGGCGTCTTCGGCTACTCCGACGAGGAGGGCACCGAGGCGGCCGGCTACGACGGCAAGCTGGACCAGGACGTGGTCGCCGAGCGGCTGGCGCGGGTCTCCCGGCTGGCGGAGGAACTCGTCTCGCAGCGCGCCGAGGAGCGCCTGGGCTCGACCGTGCGGGTGCTCGTGGAGTCCGTGGACTCCTCCGACGGCGAGGAGGGCGTGTCCGGGCGGGCCGCGCACCAGGCGCCCGAGACGGACGGCCAGGTGCTGCTCACGACGGGCGAGGGGCTGGCCGTCGGTCGTATGGTCGACGCGAAGGTGGTCGGCACGGAAGGTGTCGACCTGGTGGCGGAGCCGCTGGAGGGTTCGTTCGGCGACGCCCCCTCCGGCGGGGGCGCTGCCGCGTGTACTGAGGAGGCGGGCAGATGACCGGAGTACCGGCGTCGGCGGCGGGAGGCCCCTCCGGCGCGCGGCGGGTCGGCCCGCGTACGGCACAGGGTGTGGTGTCGGGCGTGGCACCGGGTGTGGTGTCGGGGACGGTTTCGGGAGCGGCTCCGAGCGGGGCTTCGGGCAGGGCTCCGGGTGGAGTGCAGCGCCGAGGTGTGCTGGAGCGCACGGGCCAGGGAGCGGGAGCCGGCGGCAGCGGTGGCGAGAGCGGTCGCGCGGCCGGTGAACGCGGACCGGGCGTCGGGGGCGCCGTCGCCCGCGGCGGTGTCCAGCGGGGCGGTGCACGGCCGGAGGGAGGGCGTCCGGACGGCGTCCAGCGGAGCGGCGCGCAGGAAAGCGGCGTTCAGCGGGGCGGTGCGCAACGGGGCGGTGCGCAGCGGAAGATCGTGGCCGCGGCCGTCGACCAGGCGAGTGTCTGGAACGTGGCCAATCTGCTGACGATGCTGCGTCTGGTCCTCGTGCCGGTCTTCGTCGCGCTGATGCTCGGCAACGGCGGATACGACCCGGCCTGGCGCTCGTTCGCCTGGGCCGCCTTCGCCATCGCCATGATCACTGATCTCTTCGACGGCCATCTGGCGCGTACGTACAACCTGGTCACCGACTTCGGGAAGATCGCCGACCCCATCGCCGACAAGGCGATCATGGGAGCGGCGCTGATCTGTCTTTCCGCCCTGGGCGATCTGCCCTGGTGGGTCACGGCCGTCATCCTGGGCCGGGAACTCGGGATCACCCTGCTGCGTTTCCTGGTCATCCGGTACGGCGTGATCCCCGCCAGCCGGGGCGGCAAGCTCAAGACCCTCACCCAGGGCGTGGCCGTCGGCATGTATGTGCTGGCGTTGACGGGGCCCCTGGCGACCCTGAGGTTCTGGGTGATGGCCGTGGCGGTCGTCCTGACCGTGGCGACCGGCCTTGACTATGTGAAACAGGCCATTGTGCTGCGCAGACAGGGAATCGCCGAGCGCGAGGCGGCGTTGAAGGAGACGGAAGTTTGAGTTCCGAGGCCGCCGACGTGGTGCGACTACTGAAGGTGAGCGGTGCGACCCTCGCGGTCGCCGAGTCACTCACCGGTGGTCTGGTCGCGGCGCAGCTCACCTCGGTCCCCGGTGCCTCCAAGGTGTTCCGGGGCTCGGTCACCGCCTACGCCACCGAGCTGAAGCACCGACTGCTCGGAGTGGACGCCGCTCTGCTGGCGGCGCGTGGCGCGGTGGACCCGCAGGTCGCGCTCCAGATGGCGGCAGGTGTACGGAAGGCCCTGGGCGCGGACTGGGGCGTCGCGACAACGGGCGTCGCGGGCCCGGACCCGCAGGACGGCCAGGCCGTCGGGACCGTCTTCGTGGCCGTTTGCGGCCCGGACGGAGCGGGCACCGGTTCTGCCCCTGGCGGAAAAGTGGAGGCGCTGCGGTTGAACGGTGACCGTGCGGAAATCCGTAGGGAGAGCGTACGGAGCGTACTCGCCCTGCTTCTGAGGGAGCTGGCGCACGAACAGACCGGGAATGAGCTGGCACAGGATACGGAACAGAACGGGGGGTTTTGATGTTTGCAGCCCTGAGTGAACACGACATCGCTCCCCGCACGGCCGCGGCGCTAGGCGGTACGGTGGGGCGAGAAGGATGCGGCTACGCGGTCCGAGGAGGGAGCCACCGATGATTCTGCTCCGTCGCCTGCTGGGTGACGTGCTGCGTCGGCAGCGCCAGCGCCAGGGCCGTACTCTGCGCGAAGTCTCCTCGTCCGCCCGAGTCTCACTCGGCTATCTCTCCGAGGTGGAGCGGGGGCAGAAGGAGGCTTCCTCCGAACTGCTCTCCGCCATCTGCGACGCGCTGGACGTACGGATGTCCGAGCTCATGCGAGAAGTGAGCGACGAACTGGCCCTCGCCGAGCTGGCCCAGTCCGCCGCGGCCACCCCCAGCGAAACCGTTCCCACGCCGGTGCGTCCCATGCTGGGCTCCGTGTCGGTGACCGGTGTGCCACCGGAACGGGTCACGATCAAGGCGCCTGCCGAAGCGGTGGACGTCGTCGCCGCCTGAGCCGCACCGCCGCTGCCGGGCGGCCGGTGAGGCGAAGAGGAAGTGTGCAGGGCCCCGGCCGGGGCTTCTCCGGAGATCTGGAGAGGCGCGGTCGGGGTTTTCGCATGTCCGGGGGCGGTGGGCGGACGGGGTGCCGCCTTGGGGGTGGTGGGCGGGCGGTCGTCGGGGTGGTGGGCCGGCGGTCGTTGTGGGGGTGCGTTTGCCGGCGGTCGTCGTGCGGGTGCGTTTGCCGGTGATCGGTGCTGCGGTCATCGTGGAGGGACATGGCAGGGGGGCAATGGACGGGGGCGGCCCACGGAGGTGCGGATGTACGTCGTGAAGAGCCCGTTGTCCGACGCGGCCCTGAAGACCGTGTCGGAGGCGCTGCAGGGCGCCCTGGTCGACCTGGTGGACCTGGCCCTGGTGGCGAAGCAGATCCACTGGAACGTGGTGGGGCCGCGCTTCCGGTCCGTGCACCTTCAGCTCGACGAGGTCGTCAGCACCGCCCGCGCGCACTCGGACACGGTGGCGGAGCGTGCCGCCGCGCTGGGCGTCCCGCCCGACGGGCGTGCCGCGACCGTGGCCGTCGGCAGCGGGATCGGGGTGACGCCGGAGGGCTGGGTCGACGACTCGGCGGCGGTGGGCGCGATCGTGGTGGCGCTGGGCGCCGTGATCGGGCGGATGAGGGAGCGCATCGCGGCCACCGGTGATCCGGATCCGGTGTCGCAGGATCTCTTCGTCCGCGTCACGGCCGACCTGGAGAAGCAGCACTGGATGTTCCAGGCCGAGAATGGGTGAGGCCGGTCCTTCCGGGGCGTACACGGGCCTGGAGGTGACGGCCTGGAGGTGACGGAGCATGCCGGGACGGATAGCGCGCCGGGGGGCCGCGCTGGGACTGGGGGCGGTGTGGTGGTGGGCGGTGCTGCGGCTGACGCTGACGTCCGACGCGGGGGTGCTGGAGGGAGCGGTCGCTGCTTCGGGGTGGGGGCTGAGCGTGCTGCCGGTGCACTGTGTGGCGCAGCGGCGGACGGAGGGGGCGGTCCCGGCGGGGCGGTGGCGCGGGGCTTGGCGGGAGCGGCGTCAGGCGGGGGGCGGCGAGGGGCGCGGTGGCGGGGAGGGGGCGTAGCGGGGCGCGGTGGTGGTGGCGCGGCGGGGCCCTGGTGTGACCGGAGGGGCTGTCACCTGCGGGTACGAAAGCCGTGGGGGCGGGTGGCCGGGGACGCGGGGTGCGGGGCCGGACCCCGCTGGCAGGTGGGGCACCAGTAGGTCGGGCGGTCACGGGAGCCGTCGTTCTGGTCGGCCGACCGGATCGAGGTGCCGCAGCGCAGGCACGGACGGGACGCGCGGCCGTACACGAACAGGCCGGGGCTGCGGCGGCCCGTGGTGTTGCGGACCGGGCGGTCGCGGTTCGCCTCCAGGAGCCGTGCGGCGAGGGCGGGCAGGGCGGCGGCGCGGTCGGCGGGCAGGTCGCCGACGGGGAGCCACGGGGTGACGCCGAGCAGGAAGCACAGCTCGCTCTTGTACACGTTGCCGATGCCGGCCAGGTTGCGCTGGTCGAGCAGGGCGTCGCCCAGTGGACGGGCGGGGACCGCGAGCAGGTTGGCCAGGGCCCGGTCGGGGTGCCAGTCCGGGCCCAGCAGGTCGGGTCCCAGGTGGCCGACGGCCCGGTCCTCGTCGGCGGTACGGAGGAGTTCCAGGACCGGGAGGCGGTAGCCGACGGCGGTGCGGTCGGCGGTGCCCAGCACCACGCGGATCTGGTGGGCGGGGCCGCCGCTCCAGCGCCGGCCGGGGGCGAACACCTTCCAGGCGCCGTCCATCCGCAGGTGCGAGTGCAGGGTCAGGCCGCCCTCGATGCGGGTGAGCAGGTGCTTACCACGAGGGGTGACGTCCAGGACCGTACGGCCGGTGAGGTCGACGGTGGCGTACTGGGGGACGCGGAAGTCGGTGACGGTGAGCACCTTGCCCGCGAGGGCGTCGTGCAGCCGCTTGGCGGTCTGCCGGACCGTGTCTCCTTCGGGCATGGGTCAAGGGTGGCACGGGGCGTGTGTACCGCGAGGCGAGCGGGGGCGTGGGCGGAGGTCCGCGGCTGTGCCTCAGGCGCGGATCCGCAGGCCCCGGGGGGTGGCGATGAATCCCGCTTCCTCCAGGAGGGCGGCCGACGGGGAGGTCAGCGCGGCGGTGCCGTTGATCCGCTCCACGGTGACCGTGCCGACGGAGCCACCGCGCGCGGCGGCCGCGAGCGCCTGGGTGGCCGCCCGCAGCCGGGTGTCGTCGGTGACCGGGGTGTCCTGGGCGGCCGGCCAGGCCAGGAGCGTCTTGCCTCCGCGCTCCATGTAGACGGCCAGCTCCCCGTCGACGAGCACCACCAGGGAACCCGCCTTGCGGCCCGGCTTGTGCCCGGCACCGGCCGGGGGTTCGGGCCACGGGAGCGCCGCGCCGTACGCGTTGGCCGGGTCGGCGGCGGCCAGGACGACGGCGCGGGAGGCCGGGGCGGAGGGACGGCTGGGCCGGCCGGGACGACCGGGGACGTCGGTGGGCCCGGGACGCCCGGGGCGCGCGGGACCGCGGGAGCCGTGGGGGAAGCCGTCGCCGTGGCGTCTGCCGGTACCGCCGGGGTCGCCGGCGCCGGGAGCGTAGGCGCCGTAGTCGTCGTGGGCCCCGTGGCCGTTCGCCGGGACAGGGGCGGCGAAGTCGGTGTCGAGGGCGGGGAAGGGGTCGCCGGGGAGCGGGGTCGCGCCGCTGGACCGGTCGGGCTCTTCGGCGGCTCCCGGAGCCGTGCGGGGCCCGGCGGTGTCCCGGGGAGGGAAGCCGTCGGTGCGGGGCCCGCCGCTGTACGGGCCGTCACCGCGCTCGCGGGCGCTCGCGACCGCGCGGAGCCGGTCCACGGCGCCGTCCATCGCGAACTGGGCCGCGCCCAGTCCCTCCACCACATAGCCGCGCCGGGCCTGGCCGCTCTCCTCGAACACCGACAGCACGCGGTACGTCGCCGAGAAACCGCCCTCGACGCCCTCCGCGGCCACGGCGCCCCGGGTCACCACCCCGTGCCGGTCGAGCAGGGTGCGGGCCAGCGCGTGGGCGCGCACGGTGGGGTCGGTCTCCTGGGCGGGCAGCAGCGACCAGCGGCCCGCTACGGTCGGAGGCCCCGTACGGGAGGCGGGGCGGGCGGCGGCCGTGAGGGAGCCGTAGCGCCCGCGGGGGACTCCGCGTCTGGCGCGGTGCGCCGTGGAGCCCGCGGTGCGGCCCGAGCCGAGCAGGGAGCGCAGGGGAGCGAGCGTGTCGTTGGTCAGCAGACCGGACCAGACCAGGTCCCACAGGGCGTCGGCGAGCTGCGGGTCGGTCGCGTCGGGGTGGGCCGTCGCCCGGACCTGGTCGGCGATCTGGCGGAAGAACAGCCCGTAGCCACCCGAGAGGGCGTCCAGGACGGACTGGTGGAGGGCGGTCGTCTCCAGGGGGCGGGGCGGGGGCAGGAGGAGCGGGGCCGCGTCGGCGAGGTAGAGGGAGAGCCAGCCGTCCTTGCCGGGGAGCGAGCCTGCCCCGGCCCACACCACCTCGCCGGCGGCGGTCAGCTCGTCGAGCATCGCGGGGCTGTAGTCGGCCACCCGGGACGGAAGGACCAGCTTCTCCAGCGCGGAGGCCGGGACCGAGGCGCCTTGCAGCTGTTCGACCGCGCGCACCAGCCCGTCGATGCCGCGCAGCGTGTGGCCCTTGCCGACGTGCTGCCACTGGGGCAGGAACTGGGCCAGCGCGGGCGGCGGCACCGGCTCCAGCTCGTGCCGCAGCGCGGCCAGGGAGCGGCGGCGCAGCCGGCGCAGTACAGCCGCGTCGCACCACTCCTGGCCGATGCCGGCCGGGTGGAACTCGCCCTGGACGACCCGGCCCGCCGCCGCCAGCCGTTGCAGCGCGCCGTCGGTGACGGCCACGCCGAGACCGAAGCGGGCGGCGGCCGTGGCCGACGTGAACGGGCCGTGGGTGCGGGCGTAGCGCGCCAGGAGGTCGCCGAGCGGGTCCTTGACCGGTTCGGTGAACGCCTCGGGGACGCCGACGGGCAGTGCGGTGCCGAGCGCGTCGCGCAGTCGGCCCGCGTCCTCGATCGACGCCCAGTGGTCGGCACCCGCGATCCGGACCCTGATGGCGCGACGGGCGGCGGCCAGTTCCTGGGCCCACTGCGGTTCCGCGCCCCGCTCGGCCAGCTCGGCGCCGGTGAGCGGGCCGAGCAGCCGCAGGAGGTCCGCCACGCCCTCCACGTCCTTGACGCGGCGGTCCTCGGTGCGCCACTGCAGTTCTTGCTCCAGCTCGGTCAGCACCTCGGCGTCGAGCAGCTCGCGCAGTTCAGCCTGGCCGAGCAGCTCGGCCAGCAGCCGGGAGTCCAGGGAGAGCGCGGCGGCGCGGCGCTCGGCGAGCGGAGAGTCACCCTCGTAGAGGAACTGGGCCACGTAGCCGAAGAGGAGGGAGCGGGCGAAGGGGGAGGGGGCGGCTGTCGTGACCTCGACCAGACGGACCTTGCGGGACTCCACGTCGCCCATCAGCTCGACGAGTCCGGGAACGTCGAAGACGTCCTGGAGGCACTCGCGGACCGCCTCCAGCACGATCGGGAACGAGCCGAACTCGCTCGCCACCTCCAGCAGCTGGGAGGCGCGCTGCCGCTGCTGCCAGAGCGGGGTGCGCCGGCCGGGATCGCGGCGCGGCAGCAGGAGCGCGCGGGCCGCGCACTCGCGGAACCGGGAAGCGAACAGGGCCGAGCCGCCGACCTGATCGGTGACGACCTGGTCGACCTCGTCCTTGTCGAGGAGGACGTCCGCGGCGCCCACGGGGGCCCGGTCCGCGTCGTAGGCGGTGCCGGCCTCGCGCGGTTCCTGGTCGAGCAGGTCCAGACCCATCAGATCGGCGTCCGGCAGTCGCAGCACGATGCCGTCGTCGGCGTGCATGACCTGCGCGTCCATGCCGTACCGCTCGGACAGGCGGGCACCCAGGGCCAGGGCCCAAGGGGCGTGGACCTGGGCGCCGAAGGGGGAGTGGACCACGACCCGCCAGTCGCCCAGCTCGTCGCGGAAGCGCTCGACCACGATGGTGCGGTCGTCGGGGACGTGGCCGCAGGCCTCGCGCTGCTCGGCGAGGTAGGACAGGACGTTGGCCGCGGCGCGGTCGTCCAGGCCGGCGGCGAGGAGGCGTGACCGGGCGTCCTCCTCGGTGAGCGAACCGATCTCGCGGAGGAAGGCGCCGAGGGCCCGGCCCAGCTCCAGCGGGCGGCCCAGCTGGTCGCCCTTCCAGAAGGGCAGCCTGCCCGGTACACCGGGGGCCGGGGAGACCAGGACGCGGTCGCGCGTGATGTCCTCGATGCGCCAGGAGCTGGTGCCGAGCGTGAAGACGTCCCCCACCCGGGACTCGTACACCATCTCCTCGTCCAGCTCGCCGACCCGGCCGCCGCCCTTCTTCGGGTCGGCTCCGGCGAGGAACACCCCGAAGAGTCCGCGGTCGGGGATCGTGCCGCCCGAGGTGACGGCGAGGCGCTGGGCGCCGGGGCGGCCGGTGACGGTGCCGGCGACCCGGTCCCAGACCACGCGGGGGCGCAGCTCGGCGAAGGCGTCGGACGGGTAGCGGCCCGCGAGCATGTCCAGGACGGCGGTGAACGCCGACTCCGGGAGCGAGGCGAAGGGGGCGGCCCGGCGGACCGTGGCCAGCAGGTCGTCGACCTGCCAGGTGTCCAGGGCCGTCATCGCCACGAGCTGCTGGGCGAGGACGTCCAGGGGGTTCGCGGGGATCCTCAGGGACTCGATGGCGCCGGCCCGCATCCGCTCGGTGACCACGGCGGCCTGGACGAGGTCGCCGCGGTACTTCGGGAAGACCACGCCCGTGGAGACGGCGCCGACCTGGTGGCCGGCGCGGCCGACGCGCTGCAGGCCGGAGGCCACGGACGGGGGTGACTCCACCTGGACGACGAGGTCGACCGCGCCCATGTCGATGCCCAGCTCCAGGCTGGAGGTGGCGACCACGGCGGGCAGGCGGCCCGCCTTGAGGTCCTCCTCGACCTGGGCGCGCTGCTCCTTGGAGACCGAACCGTGGTGGGCGCGGGCGATCACGGGCGGGGCGCCCCGGGCGGCGCCCGAGCCGCCCATCAGCTCGGCGGGGGAGTGGTGCTCGTCCAGGGGCTCGCCGGTCTCTCGTTCGTAGGCGATCTCGTTGAGCCTGTTGCACAGGCGCTCCGCCAGGCGGCGGGAGTTCGCGAAGACGATGGTGGAGCGGTGGGACTGGACGAGGTCCGCGATGCGCTCTTCGACGTGCGGCCAGATCGAGGGGCGCTCCGCGCCGTCGTCGGCGTCGGCGACCGGGGAGCCGCCCAGCTCACCCAGGTCGTCGACCGGGACGACGACGGAGAGGTCGAACTCCTTGGCGGACGGGGGCTGGACGACCGCGGCCCTGCGGCGCGGGGAGAGGAAGCGGGCGACCTCGTCGACGGGGCGGACCGTGGCGGACAGGCCGATGCGGCGGGCGGGGCGGGGGAGGAGCTCGTCGAGGCGCTCCAGGGAGAGCGCGAGGTGGGCTCCGCGCTTGGTGCCGGCGACCGCGTGGACCTCGTCGAGGATGACGGTCTCCACGCCGGTCAGGGCGTCGCGGGTGGCCGACGTCAGCATGAGGAAGAGGGACTCGGGGGTGGTGATCAGGATGTCCGGGGGGCGGGTGGCCAGCGCGCGGCGTTCGGCGGCCGGGGTGTCGCCGGAGCGGATGCCGACCTTGATCTCGGGTTCGGGCAGGCCGAGGCGGACGGATTCCTGACGGATGCCGGTGAGGGGGCTGCGCAGGTTGCGCTCCACGTCGACGGCGAGGGCCTTGAGGGGGGAGACGTAGAGGACGCGGCAGCGCTTCCTCGGGTCGGCGGGCGGGGGTGCCGAGGCCAGCTGGTCCAGGGCGGCGAGGAAGGCGGCCAGGGTCTTGCCGGAGCCGGTGGGGGCGACGACCAGCACGTCCGAGCCCTCCGCGATGGCTCCCCACGCGCCTGCCTGGGCGGCTGTGGGCGCGGAGAAGGCACCCGTGAACCAGCCGCGGGTCGCGGGGGAGAAGCCGTCCAGGGCTCGGTGCGCGGAGCTGACCATGCGTCCATCGTGCACCCCGGCACTGACAATCGGGCTGGGCGCGGGTGCCCCGGCGCGGCCGCGGGTTCGGCGGGGGCGCGCAGTGCCCACGGCGGAGGCGGCGGGCCGGGGCCGGGCAAGGGGTGCCCGTTCTCGGAACGGCGCGGCACCGGTCGGCCACGGGAAGGGAGCGGGCCGGCGGGCCGACCGCCGCGCGCGGACACCCCCCCGCTCCGGCCCCTGCCGGCCGCACGCCGGCGCGGGTGCGTTCTGAGCGGGGAAGGAGAATGGGACGCATGGGACACGGTGAGCGGGCGCGGCACTGGCGGTTCGCCGCGTTGCCCGGCGTCGATCTGCTGCGGGCCCGGTACATACGGCAGTCGTTCGTGCGGCACACGCACGAGCACTTCGTGATCGCGGCCATCTACGCCGGGGTGGAGGTCTTCCACCACGGCGGGGGCGATGTGTACGCGGGGGCCGGCGATCTCGCGCTGGTCAATCCGGACACCCCGCACACCGGCCGGGCGGGGGTGCCGGAGGGGTGGCGGTACGGGGCCGTGTATCCGTCGCCGGAGGTGGTGGCGGCGATCGCCGCGGAGACCACCACGTTGCGGGGGACGCCCGGGTTCGTCCGGCCGGTGATGAGCGATCCGTACACCGTGGAGCTGGTGCGGCGGGTGCTGCGGGCCGCCGACGAGGGGGAGGCCCTGGCCGCCGACACCCTGCTGCGGGTGGCCGTGACCCGGCTGCTGCGACTGAACGGCGGGACGCTGCCCGGACGGGAGGTACGGTCGGCGGGGGCGCGGGTCGCGGCACGCGCGCGTGGCGTGCTGGAGGAGCGGATGGCCGATCCGCCCGGTCTCGAGGCGCTGGCCGCGGGGCTGGGGACCGGGCCGTTCGCGTTGCTGCGGGCCTTCCGGGACGCCTACGGCATGCCGCCGCACACCTGGCTGACCGACGCCCGGGTACGTCGTGCGCGGCTGCTGCTGGACGCCGGGACGGCCCCGGCCGAGGTCGCGGCCCTGGTGGGGTTCACGGACCAGCCGCATCTGAACCGGCACTTCACACGGATCGTGGGCGTTCCGCCAGGGGCGTACCAACGTGAGCGCAAGAACGTACAAGACGCTCGGCGGTAGCCGGTCCTACCGTCCGGAGGGTGGCAGCGGAACAGTCGGTGGTTCAAGAGATCGTGCGCAGGCCTGACGCGGCCGTCGTGCGGGACGCGTTGGGAGTCGGCGTCGCGGTGGGCCTGTCCGGGTTCGCCTTCGGGGTCACCTCGGCGGGCGGTGGGCTCAGCCTGGCGCAGACCTGCGCGCTCAGCCTGCTGGTGTTCACCGGGGCGTCCCAGTTCGCGCTCGTGGGGGCGCTCGCGGCCGGCGGGAACCCCTTCACGGCCGCGGCCGGGGCCTTCTTCCTCGGGGCGCGCAACGCCTTCTACGGGCTGCGGCTGTCGCAGCTGCTGGCCCTGCCCCGGGTGGTGCGGCCGTTCGCCGCCCAGTGGGTCATCGACGAGACGGCCGCGGTCGCGCTGGCCCAGCCGACGCGGCGGGCCGCGCGGATCGGGTTCACGGTCACCGGCCTCAGCCTCTACGTGCTGTGGAACCTCACCACGTTGCTGGGCGCGCTCGGGGCAAAGGCCATCGGGGACACCGATGCCTGGGGTCTCGACGCGGCCGGCCCCGCGGTCTTCCTGGCGCTGCTCGGGCCGATGCTGAAGACCTCGGCCGAACGGACGGTCGCCGGGCTCGCGGTGGTGCTGGGACTCGGTCTGCTGCCGGTGCTGCCCGCCGGTACGCCGGTGCTGGTCGCGGCGCTGGCCGCGCCGGCCGTCCTGTGGGCGCGGGGGCGTCGTGGGCGGGAGGACGCGCGATGAGCGTCTGGGCGGCGATCGGCTTGACCACGCTGGGGTGCTACGCGGTCAAGCTCGCCGGGCTGCTGGTGCCCGCGGGCGCCCTGGAGCGGCCCGTGGTGCGCCGGCTGGCCGCTCTGCTGCCCGTCGCCCTGCTCGCCGCCCTCACGGCGCAGCAGACCTTCGCCGACGGGCGGGCGCTCGTGCTGGACGCGCGGGCCGCGGGGGTCGCGGCGGCGGCCGTCGCGCTGGTCCTGCGCGCGCCGTTCCTGCTGGTCGTCGGAGTGGCGGTGGCGGTGACCGCCGGGGTGCGGGTCCTGGGCGGGTGAGCGGGCCGGGTCGGGGGACGGCCGGGGTGCGGGTCCTGGGCGGGCCAGCGGGGAGCGAGCGGTGGGCGTCGGGGGAGCGGGACTGCGGTTTCGGCCATGCGGCAGACCGCAGGGCGGGAAGTGGCCCCGGCAGGTGCCGTGCGGAGGGCCCGCACCCGGGGGCGGGATACTGGAGGCATGCGGTTGACGGTCTTCTGGCAGCGGATGGCGGAGCATTTCGGTTCGGGCTACGCCGACACCTTCGCGCGCGACCACGTGATGACGGAGCTGGGCGGGCGCACGGTGAACGAGGCGCTGAACGCCGGCTGGGACGCCAAGGACGTGTGGCAGGTGGTCTGCGCGGTCATGGACGTGCCACAGGAGAAGCGCTGAATCGTCACGAAGATCGCCGGACGGCGTCCGGCTGTCGGCGGCATGGGCGAAACTGGGACCGTGGCATCCACTGACGAGACCGGGCGGGAAGCCCCGCACTCATCCCCGTCCGGCCCCACGCCGCCCGCCGGGCCCCCGGCCGGTCCCGCCGGACCGGCCGTCGGCATGCCGCGCTGGCTGCCCAGGGCCATGGTGCTGGCCCTCACGCTCTACGCCGTCTTCCAACTGAGCAGCTGGGCCTTCCACCAGCTCACCGGGCTGTTGATCAATGTCCTCATCGCCTTCTTCCTGGCGCTGGCCATCGAGCCCGCGGTGAGCTGGATGGCCGCGCGCGGCCTGCGCCGGGGACTGGCCACGTTCCTCGTCTTCATCGCGGTACTGATCGCCGCCGCGGGGTTCGTCACACTGCTCGGTTCCATGCTCGCCGGACAGATCGTCAAGATGGTCGAGGACTTCCCCGAGTACCTCGACTCCGTCATCAACTGGATCAACGGCCACTTCCACACCGAGCTGAGACGGGTCGACATCCAGGAGGGACTGCTCCGTTCCGACTGGCTGCGCAACTACGTGCAGAACAGCGCCACCGGGGTCCTGGACGTGTCCGCGCAGGTCCTCGGCGGGCTCTTCCAGCTGCTCACCGTCACCCTGTTCGCGTTCTACTTCGCCGCCGACGGCCCGCGGCTGCGCCGGGCGCTGTGCTCCGTCCTGCCGCCCGCCCGGCAGGCCGAGGTGCTGCGCGCGTGGGAGATCGCCGTGGACAAGACCGGCGGTTACCTGTACTCGCGCGGTCTGATGGCGCTGGTCTCCGGCATCGCGCACTACATCCTGCTGGAGGTCCTGGAGGTGCCCTACGCGCCCGCGCTCGCGGTGTGGGTGGGGCTGGTGTCGCAGTTCATCCCGACCATCGGCACCTATCTCGCCGGTGCCCTGCCGATGCTGATCGCCTTCACGGTCAACCCCTGGTACGCGCTCTGGGTGCTGGGTTTCGTGGTGATCTACCAGCAGTTCGAGAACTACGTGCTGCAGCCCAAGCTGACCTCCAAGACCGTCGACATCCATCCCGCGGTCGCCTTCGGCTCGGTCGTCGCGGGCACCGCGCTCCTCGGCGCCGTCGGCGCCCTGATCGCCATCCCGGCGGTCGCCACGCTCCAGGCGTTCATGGGCGCGTACATCAAGCGGTACGACGTCACGGACGATCCCCGGGTCCACGGGCGCCGGGGCCGGGGGCCGGGGCCGGGAGCGGTCACGCGCGTGCGGCGACTGTGGGCCAGGTGGTCGACGGGGCCGGCGTCGGACCGGCCCAGGGACGGCTCCTCCTGAGCGGCGGGGCGGTGGGAGCGGGGCCGTGACCGGTCAGGGCTTCCGGGGCCAGGCGCCCTCGCCGCAGTCATCGCCGCCGTCCTGACCGCGGTCCCCGGGCCGGGACCGGCGGTGGTGGTGGGACGCGCCCTCGCGGCCGGCCGGCGCACCGTTCCTCGGCGCCGCGTCCCTGGAGCGGCGGTCTCGGCAGGGGCGCGCGGTGCGCTTGACACGAAAATCGAACATCCATTCTCATGGGGGCGTCGGCAGGCACCCCCGATGGGCGGTTCGGCTGGCTATGGACGGATATGCACCCGGGTTGTCCACAGGCCGGACCTGCGTCGGGGCGCATTGTCAGTGGCAGGCGTTAGCGTCTTTGACGTGAAGCGATCGACTCAAGCAAATCGGGTGGAACCCATGGCAGGAACCGACCGCGAGAAGGCCCTGGACGCCGCTCTCGCACAGATTGAACGGCAATTCGGCAAGGGTGCGGTCATGCGCATGGGCGACCGGACCAAGGAGCCCATCGAGGTCATCCCGACCGGGTCGACCGCGCTCGACGTGGCCCTCGGCGTGGGCGGACTCCCGCGCGGCCGTGTCGTGGAGATCTACGGCCCCGAGTCCTCCGGCAAGACGACCCTGACCCTGCACGCCGTGGCGAACGCGCAGAAGGCCGGCGGCCAGGTCGCCTTCGTGGACGCGGAGCACGCCCTCGACCCCGAGTACGCCAAGAAGCTCGGCGTCGACATCGACAACCTGATCCTCTCCCAGCCGGACAACGGCGAGCAGGCCCTGGAGATCGTGGACATGCTGGTCCGCTCCGGCGCCCTCGACCTCATCGTCATCGACTCCGTCGCGGCGCTCGTCCCGCGTGCGGAGATCGAGGGCGAGATGGGCGACAGCCACGTCGGTCTGCAGGCCCGGCTGATGAGCCAGGCCCTGCGGAAGATCACCAGCGCGCTCAACCAGTCCAAGACCACGGCGATCTTCATCAACCAGCTCCGCGAGAAGATCGGCGTGATGTTCGGCTCCCCGGAGACCACGACCGGTGGCCGCGCGCTGAAGTTCTACGCCTCGGTGCGCATCGACATCCGGCGCATCGAGACACTGAAGGACGGCACGGAGGCGGTCGGCAACCGCACCCGCTGCAAGGTCGTCAAGAACAAGGTCGCCCCTCCCTTCAAGCAGGCCGAGTTCGACATCCTCTACGGCCAGGGCATCAGCCGCGAGGGCGGCCTGATCGACATGGGCGTGGAGAACGGCTTCGTCCGCAAGGCCGGCGCCTGGTACACGTACGAGGGCGACCAGCTCGGGCAGGGCAAGGAGAACGCCCGTAACTTCCTGAAGGACAACCCCGACCTCGCCAACGAGATCGAGAAGAAGATCAAGGAGAAGCTGGGCGTGGGCGTGCGTCCCGAGGAACCGGCCGCCGAGCCGGGCAAGGACACCGCGGTACCCGCCGCTCCGGCCGCCGCCGCGACGTCGGTGCCGACGCCCGCCGCCAAGGCCACCAAGTCCAAGGCCGCGGCTGCCAAGAGCTGACCCGTGACGCGACGAACCGACTGGGCCGAGTACGACGCCAGCCCGTCCGCCCCGGCGCGTCGGCGCGGACGGGTCGGACCGGACGGGCCGGACGGACCGGGTGGCGAGGGGGGCGACGGAGCGGTCGAGGACGGGTATGACGACCCGTACCCCCACGACGACCCGTTCCCGTACGGCATCGATGCGCCGTACGGGAACGGGACGGAGGAGCCTCCGGCGGAAGGCGGCGGGGGCCGTGGGGGCGACTCACGCGGGGGCGGCGGTGGGGCGCGTCGGGGCGGTGGCCGGGCGCGGGTCCGGGGCACGGACGGTTCCCGGGGGCGCCGCGCGCGCGACCGCGGTGACGGGACCGCGCAGGACGGAGGCACCACTTCCCCGTCGAGGGCCGAGGAGGGGGAGCCTCCGCGGGACCCGGTCGAGCAGGCACGGGCGATCTGCCTGCGCCTGCTCACCGGGACCCCGCGCACACGCAGGCAACTCGCCGACGCCCTGCGCAAGAAGGAGATTCCGGAAGACGCCGCGGAGGAGGTGCTGTCCCGGTTCGAGGAGGTCGGCCTGATCGATGACGGCGCCTTCGCGGACGCCTGGGTGGAGTCCCGGCACCACGGCCGGGGGCTCGCCCGGCGCGCGCTCGCCCGCGAGCTGCGGACCAAGGGCGTCGACTCCTCCCTCATCGACGAGGCGGTCTCCCGGCTCGACCCCGAGCAGGAGGAGGAGACCGCGCGTGAGCTGGTCGCCCGGAAACTGCGCTCCACCCGCGGGCTCGACCGGGACAAGCGGCTGCGCCGGCTCGCGGGCATGCTGGCCCGCAAGGGCTACTCCGAGGGCATGGCCCTGAGGGTGGTCCGCCAGGCGTTGGAAGAGGAGGGCGAGGACGCGGAGGCCCTCGGGGAAGGGGACGGGAGCGGAGACGCGACGTCGTTCTGACCGGGGCGGAGCGGTACGGACCGGGGCACGCTATGGCACCGGGGGCACACCATGGCGTCCTGGTCCACTCCATGACACCTCGGGGTGCTCCGTGAAGCTCCGGGGCACTCCCGGTGCGCACGATCACCCGGCGGGCCGGCCGCGACGCCGAGGAGGCCGGCGACCTGCGGGCAGTCATCGGCCGGCCCCGCCTGTACGACGCCGGAGCAAGGCGGGGAGGGGCCGCGGCCATGATCCGGACACGGCACCACCGTTCTACGGCGAGTTCGGCGCCTGGAGCGGTGGCCGCAGCACGGGCAGCCCGGCCGCCCGCCAGGCCTGGAAGCCGCCGGTCAGATCGGTGGCCCGGCGCAGGCCCAGGCGGTGCAGGGACTCCGCCGCCAGGCTGGAGGCGTACCCCTCGTCGCAGAGCACGACGATCCGCAGGTCATGGCCGGTGGCCTCGGGAACGCGGTGGCTGCCCCGGGGGTCCAGCCGCCACTCCAGTTCGTTGCGCTCGATCACCAGGGCGCCGGGGACCAGGCCGTCCCGCTCGCGCAGTGCGGCGTACCGGATGTCGACCAGGAGCGCCTCACCCGCCTCGGCGGCCCGGTGCGCTTCGCGCGGCCCGATCCGCTCGTAGGTCTGACGCACCCGCTCCAGCAGGGCGTCGATCCCGACCGGCCCGTCGTCCATCCCCGGCCTCCCGCTCCCTTTGCGCCCGTCCGGACCGCTCACCGCCAGTCCTCCGGGCGTTCGACCCGCTCCAGACGCAGGACGGGGCCGGTACGGCTGTAGCGGCGCATCAGCGGCAGCGGCGGGTAGTAGGCGTGGACCGAGACGGCGTGCTGGTCCGGGGAGTCGTTGAGCACCTCGTGCACATGGTGCCGGCCGAAGGCACGCCCCTGCCCGGCCGGCAGCCGACGCTCCCGGTCCACGCCGTCGGCCAGCTCCAGGGTGCGCCAGGCGTGGGTGGGCAGCCGGGCGGCGAGCGCGTTCTCCCTCAGCTCGCCGGCGGCGGTGACGAAGGCGCCCACCGAGTCGGCGTGGTCGTGCCAGCCGGTACCGGTGCCGGGCGGCCAGCCGATCAGCCACGCCTCACTGCCGGCCGGCCCCTCCAGCCGTACCCAGGTGCGGCCCTGGGGGTCGAGGGGGAGCGAGGCGATGAGCGCGGTGTCGGCGGCGGCGTGCCGCGCGAAGGCGAGGAGGTCCGCTTGGGTGGGCGCGGCGACGCGGGCCGGCGCAGGGGCGGCGGAAGAGGCGGAAAAGGCGGAAGAAGGGAACGAGACAGACACGGTTACCGTCCGGGAGTTCGCGGGAGCGCGCGGAGGCGTGCGAAGCGGCGCGCTCGGGAGAGGGGGGGCGAATTCAGCAGGACGGACGACACACGCAGCCCGCGTAGCGGACGAGGTCCATGTGGACCCGCCGCCACAGGCGTACATCGGTGCCGGTCATGATCCGGAGTACACCATGACCGCGCGGACCGGTCAACTCACCGTCACCACGCGGTCGGCGCGGTGACGGTGAGCGCTGTCTCAGCCGGAGGCCGCCGATGCCTGGGGCGCCGATGCGGATGCCGATGCGGACGCTGATGCCGCGGGCCGCTCTGCCCAGCCCAGTGCCGCCTCGGCCGCCGTGTACAGGTCGGCCGGGCGGACCCCGTTCAACGCCGTGACGAGGTGGCCGTCGGGCCGCACCAGCAGCACGGTGTGGGCGCCGGCGCCCGGATAGCCCTCGGTGACCAGCAGCTCGGCGCGGCACGGCAGCGCGGTCACCGCCGCGGCCAGCCGGGGCATGATGCCAGCGGTCACCCAGTGCCTGCGCTCCCAGACACCGGTACCCGGCGCGACCAGCACCACCAGCAGCGCCCCGCGCCCCAGCCGGTCCCGCAGCCGGACGAAGGTGCCGTCCTCCGCGGTCACCCGTACGTCGCTGACCTGCTCGCCCGGTGCCGTACCGACCGCGATCTCCCCGTCGAGGCGCGGAGGCGCGAGCGGCGAATCGATGTACGCCCCCGGCGCACCGAGCGTTCCGCGCCCCAGGTGACCGTCCGTGAGCAACGCGTCGTGCCCCCGGGACGAGCCGGGGACGTACCCGCGCAGTCCGCCACCGCCGCGCAGCAGTGGCAGGGCCTGGTCGGCGGCGCGCAGCCGGGCGGCGACCGCCGTGCGCCGCTCCGCCTGGTAGCTGTCGAGGAGCGCATCGTTCGGTCCGTGGTGCCAGGCCAGCGCCAGCTTCCAGGCCAGGTTGTCGGCGTCCCGCAGCCCCTCGTCGAGCCCCTGGGTGCCGATTGAGCCGAGCAGGTGCGCCGCGTCCCCGGCGAGCAGCACCCGGCCGGCACGCCAGCGGCGGGCCAGACGGTGGTGGACGATGTGGACGCCGGTGTCGAGGAGTTCGTACGCCGGGGCGGTCCCGCCGTGCCAGCCGGCGAGGGTCTCCCGGACCCGGGTGACCAGCAGTTCCGGCGTGACCAGGTCCTTGCCCGGAAGCAGCAGCCAGTCCAGGCGCCACACCCCGTCGGGCAGGGGGCGGCCGGTGATCTCGCCGGCCGACGGGCCCGACGTACGCCACGGCGGCGACCGGTGGAGCAACGCTTCTTCACCCCACGGCAGTTCGGTGCGCAGGGCGGCGACGGCGTGCCGTTCCACCGCGGTGCGGCCGGGGAAGCGGATGTCCTGGAGCTTGCGCACGGTGGAGCGCGGGCCGTCGCAGCCGACCAGGTAACTGCCGCGCCACCAGGTGCCCTCGGGGCCGCGGGTGTGGGCGGTGACGCCGGAGGGCTCCTGCTCCACGGCGTCCACTCGGCTGTCCACGGCGATCCTCACGTGGGACTCACGGGCCAGGGCCGTGCGCAGCGCGCCGGTCAGCAGGTGCTGGGCGATGTGCAGCGGGGCCGGATCGGTGTCGTCGAAGGTGATCTCGCGCGTCACCTGCCTGCGTCGCATCGCCCGCCATCCGGTCCAACGGAGACCGGCCCGGTCGAGCGGCGTGCCCGTGAGCCGTTCCAGGAGGGCGACGGTGTCCTGGGGCAGGACGACGGTGCGCGCGGGGCGCGGTTCGTCCTTGCCCGGCCCCTCGTCGAGGACGACGCAGGGCACCTCCTGCCGGGCCAGGGCCAGGGCGAGCGCGAGCCCGACGGGCCCCGCTCCGACGATGATCACCGGGTCCACGGCGCGGTGCCCCCTGCCCGCTGCGGTGTCCGCGGGGACACAGGTGAACAGGACGTTGGAGCAGGGTGCACGATCACAGAACGTATGCAACCCATTGCCGGTGTCCCCGTCAAGCGACGGAGGCAGTGGCGATCATGCCACTGCCTCCGTATCGGCCATGCTGATGGTCGTACCGGTGGTCGCGCCGGTACTCGAACCGGTGATCGCACCGGTCGTACTGGTGCTCCAGGGTGAGGTGACCGGCCGTCAGACCGCCGCGGTCCCGGCGGCCGCCTGGTCGTCGGCGGCCTTGAGGACCGCTCCGGTCGACTTCTTGCCCTGCCGCAGCCGGCGCTCCAGCCAGCTCGCGAAACTGGTGAGGGCGAAGTTGATCGCGATGTAGATCACGGCCACCACCGTGAAGCTGGCGATGGTGTTGGCGCCGTAGTAGCCGCTCATCGTGTTGGCCGAGGACAGCAGCTCGGAGAAGGTCAGGACGGCGCCGCCGAGGGCGGTGTCCTTCACGATCACGACGAGCTGGCTGACGATGGCCGGCAGCATCGCGGTGACCGCCTGCGGCAGCAGGATCAGCCGCATCAGCTGGCCCTTGCGCAGACCGATCGCCATGGCCGCCTCGGACTGGCCCCTGGGCAGGGTCAGGATGCCCGCCCGGACGATCTCGGCGAGGACCGAGGCGTTGTAGAGCACCAGACCCGTGACGACCGCGTACAGCGGACGGTCGTCCGAGCTGACGTCGGTGTACTCGGCGAACAGCGCCAGACCGAAGATCATCAGGACCAGGACGGGAATGGAGCGGAAGAACTCCACCACGATCCCGGCGGGGATCCGCACCCAGGCGTGGTCCGACAGCCGGGCGATGCCGAACACGGCGCCGAGCGGCAGCGCTATCACCACCGCGAGGGCGGCCGCCGTGAGGGTGTTCTCCAGCCCCGGCCAGATGTACGTCGACCAGGCCTCGGTGCCGGTGAAGAACATCTCCCACTTGGCCCACTCCAGCTGGCCCTTGTCCTGGAGGGTGGTGATGACCCACCACAGGAGGGCTGCGAGGGCGACCACGAAGACCGCGGTGAGGACGACGTTGCGCCGCTTGGCCCGGGGGCCCTGGGCGTCGTAGAGAACGGAGCTCATCGCTTCACCGCCACCTTCTTGCCCACCCAGCCCAGGATCAGGCCGGTCGGCAGCGTCAGAATCACGAAACCGAGGGCGATGACCGCGGAGATCAGCAGCAGCTGGGCCTCGTTCTCGATCATCTCCTTCATCAGCAGCGCCGCCTCGGCGACACCGATCGCGGCGGCCACCGTGGTGTTCTTGGTGAGCGCGATCAGCACGTTCGCCAGCGGCGTCACCGAGGAGCGGAACGCCTGGGGGAGCACCACCAGGCTCAGCACCTGGCTGAAGCTGAGGCCGATGGCCCGCGCCGCCTCGGCCTGGCCGACCGGCACCGTGTTGATGCCGGAGCGCAGCGCCTCACAGACGAAGGCCGAGGTGTAGAGGATCAGGCCCAGGACGGCGAGCCGGAAGTTGAGCGACTCGAAGTCGCCCTCGGCGCCGAGGGTGACGCCCAGGGTCTGGCTCAGGCCCAGGGACGAGAACAGGATGATGACGGTGAGCGGAATGTTCCGCACGATGTTGACGTACGCGGCCCCGAAACCGCGCATCAGCGGGACCGGGCTGACGCGCATGGCGGCCAGCAGAGTGCCCCAGATCAGGGAGCCGACGGCCGACAGCAGGGTGAGCTGCACCGTCGTCCAGAAGGCTCCCAGCAGGTCGTAGTCTTCCAAGAAGTCGAACACGATCTCCCGCGCTTTCGCGTGTAGGGGTGCCCGGACAGGGTGCGCCGGCCCCCACCCGGGACGGCGCACCCTGTGTCGGGCGCGGCCTCAGCTCTTGATGTCGCCGATCTTCGGCGCGGGCTCGTTCTCGTAGTTCGCGGGGCCGAAGTTGTCCTTCACGGCCTTGTCCCAGGAGCCGTCGGAGACCATGTCCTCAAGAGCGGTGTTGATCTTGTCCTTGAGGTCGCTGCCCTTCTTGACGCCGATGCCGTAGTTCTCGTTGGTCATCTCGAAGCCGCCGAGCTTGAACTTGCCCTTGAACTGCGACTGCGCGGCGTAACCGGCGAGGATCGAGTCGTCCGTGGTCAGCGCGTCGATGGCGCCGTTCTGCAGACCGGTCAGACAGGCCGAGTACGTCGGGTAGTTCTGGAGCTGGGCCTTGGGGGCCAGCTTGTCCTTGACGTTCTGCGCGGAGGTCGAGCCGGTGACCGAACACAGCTTGGCGTTGTTCAGGTCCTCCGGCGACTTGATCTCGTTGTCGTCGGCACGGATCAGCACGTCCTGGTGCGCGAGCAGGTACGGGCCGGCGAAGTCGACCTTGGCGGCGCGCTCGTCGGTGATCGAGTAGGTCGCGGCGATGAAGTCGACGTCACCGCGCTGCAGCATGGTCTCGCGGTCGGCGCTCTTCGACTCCTTCCACTCGATCTGGTCCTCGCTGTAGCCGAGCTTCTTGGCGACGTACGTCGCGATGTCCACGTCGAAGCCCTCGTAGCCGTCCGGCGTCTTCTGGCCGAGGCCGGGCTGGTCGAACTTGATGCCGATGGTGATCTTCTTGCCGCCCCCGGAGGAGCCGCTGTCGTCGCCGTCGTCGGAACCGCAGGCGGTGGCGGACAGGGCGAGGGCGAGCACGGTGGCCGAGGCGGCGGTGACCTTGAGGAGCTTCATGGTGAACATCCTTTGACTGTGTCCAGACGAGCAGATGAGGCCGTCGAGCGCGGGTGACGTGGGCCGGTGACGCGGGGATGCCGGTCGCGTCAGTGGTGCAGGATCTTCGACAGGAAGTCCTTGGCGCGGTCGCTGCGCGGGTTGCTGAAGAACTGGTCCGGCGTGGCCTCCTCGACGATCCGGCCGTCCGCCATGAAGACCACGCGGTTGGCCGCCGACCGGGCGAAGCCCATCTCGTGCGTGACCACGATCATCGTCATGCCGTCCCGGGCGAGCTGCTGCATGACCTCCAGCACCTCGTTGATCATCTCCGGGTCGAGCGCCGAGGTCGGCTCGTCGAAGAGCATGACCTTCGGGTCCATGGCCAGCGCCCGGGCGATCGCGACGCGCTGCTGCTGGCCGCCGGAGAGCTGGGCCGGGTACTTGTCCGCCTGGGCGCCCACACCGACCCGGTCGAGCAGGGCGCGCGCCTTCTCCTCGGCCTTCGCCTTGTCGGCCTTGCGGACCTTGACCTGGCCCAGGACCACGTTGTCGAGCACCGTCTTGTGCGCGAAGAGGTTGAAGGACTGGAAGACCATGCCGACGTCGGCCCGCAGCCGCGCCAGCTCCCTGCCCTCCTGGGGCAGCGGCTTGCCGTCGATCGTGATGGCCCCGGAGTCGATCGTCTCCAGGCGGTTGATGGTGCGGCACAGGGTGGACTTACCGGACCCGGAGGGCCCGATCACCACGACGACCTCGCCGCGGGCGATCGTCAGATCGATGTCCTGGAGCACGTGCAACGCGCCGAAGTGCTTGTTGACATCCTTCAGTACGACCAGGTCGCCGGTCTCGGCCACATCCTGCTTGGCCACCGATACTTCGGTCATCGCTCTGAGGCTCCGTCCTCCTCGGTTTTGGAGGACAGTAATGACGCCGCACGACCTGCGTCATTACATCTGAGGGGAATCTGAGCATCACGATCCGATAGCAATCGGACACGTGTCGTAGCGCTTGCCGGCAAGGCGCATATCGGCCGGATAACTTCGGGGCCTCCGCGACCGGAACCCCCTTGACGCCGTCCCCGTCCATCAGCGTGACTGCACGGGTACGCGCGCGTGCCGACGCGTCCGTGATCGTTGTACTCGTGCCGGGCGTACGGCGGGTGAACCGAAGGGGGACCGGATGAGACTGCTGCTCGTCGAGGACGACAACCACGTCGCCGCCGCCCTGTCCGCGATCCTGACCCGCCACGGCTTCGACGTCACCCACGCGCGCAACGGCGAGGAGGCGCTGCGCGCGCTGGTGCCCGAGAGCGACGGCTTCGGCGTCGTCCTGCTCGACCTGGGCCTGCCCGACCAGGACGGGTACGAGGTCTGCGGCAAGATCCGCAAGCGCACCGCCACCCCGGTGATCATGGTGACCGCCCGCTCCGACGTCCGCTCCCGCATCCACGGACTCAACCTGGGCGCCGACGACTACGTGGTCAAGCCGTACGACACCGGGGAACTGCTGGCCCGTATCCACGCCGTCAGCCGGCGCACCGCCCACGAGGACGCGCCGGGCGCGGAGCACGAGGTGCGCCTCGGGACCGTCCACATCGAGCTGGCCACGCGCCAGGTGCGGGTGGACGGCATGGTAGTCCAGCTCACCCGCAAGGAGTTCGACCTGCTCGCCCTGCTCGCCCAGCGCCCCGGGGTGGTCTTCCGCCGGGAACAGATCATCAGCGAGGTCTGGCGCACCAGTTGGGAGGGGACGGGGCGCACCCTGGAGGTGCACGTCGCCTCCCTGCGCTCCAAGCTGCGCAGGCCGGCCCTGATCGAGACCGTCCGCGGCGTCGGCTACCGCCTCGTCGTCCCCACCGCGTAGCGGGTCCGGGTGCGCGCACGTCTCCTTCCGCTGCTGATCGTCCTGATGGCGGCCGTGCTGCTCGCGTTCGGCGTGCCGCTGGCGGTCAGCGTGGCCCGGGCCGAGCAGCAGGAGGCGGTCGTCGACCGCATCGACGACACGGCGCGGTTCGCGTCGCTGGCCCAGTTCGTCGGCGACGCGCCCTCCGGGTCGCGCACCACGCCCACCGAGCGTCTTGAGACCCTGCAGAGCGAGCTGATCAGCTACTACGAGGTCTACGGCATCCGGGCGGCCGTCTTCTACACCAATCACATCCCCATGGCCAACGCCCCGACGACCTGGTTCCTCCCCCAGGAGGGCGAGGCGCGCGACGCCTTCGACGAGGCGCTGCTCAGCCGTCGCAGCCATGACCCCGAGCAGGTGTGGCCCTGGGAGGACGGCCGCCTCGTGGTGGCGTCACCGGTCATCCGGGACGGCGACGTCGTCGCGGTCGTGGTCACCGACTCGCCCACCGGACCGATGCGGTCGAGGACCCTGGACGGCTGGCTGGTCATCGCCGCCGGCGAGATCGCCGCGATGTCGCTGGCCGTCGGCGCCGCCCTCCGGCTCACCGGCTGGGTGCTGCGCCCCGTACGCGTCCTGGACGCCACCACCCACGACATCGCCACCGGCCGTCTCAAGTCCCGGGTCGCCCCGTCCGGAGGACCTCCGGAACTGCGGCGCCTGGCCCGGTCGTTCAACGAGATGGCGGACAACGTCGAGGACGTGCTGGAGCAGCAGCGCGCCTTCGTCGCCGACGCCTCCCACCAACTGCGCAACCCGCTGGCCGCGCTGCTGCTCCGCATCGAACTGCTCGCCTACGAACTGCCCGAGGGCAACCAGGAGATCGCCTCCGTGCAGACCGAGGGCAAGCGCCTGGCCCGCGTCCTGGACGACCTGCTCGACCTGGCGCTGGCCGAGCACGCCGCGCCCGACCTGAAGGTCACCGACATCGGCGCGCTGGCCGCCGAGCGGGTCGCGGCCTGGTCGCCGACCGCCGCCGCCAAGGGGGTGGTGCTGGCCGGCGACTGCCCGCCGACCACCGCCTGGGCCGACCCCGTGGCGCTCTCCAGCGCCCTGGACGCGGTGATCGACAACGCGGTGAAGTTCACGCCCGCAGGCGAGACCGTCCAGGTCACGGTAGCCGCCGACGGCACCGCCGCGACCGTCGTCGTCGCCGACCGCGGCCCCGGCCTGACCGACGAGGAACTCGCCCGCGTCGGCGACCGTTTCTGGCGCAGCGGCCGGCACCAGAACATCAAGGGTTCCGGCCTCGGCCTGTCCATCTGCCGCGCCCTGCTCGCCGCCGGCGGCGGCACGATGAGCTACGGCCACCACCACCCGCACGGGCTGGAGGTGACGGTCTCGGTGCCGAGGCACCGGCCGTGAGGTGCAGGGCCGGTAGACCGTGACGGTCAGGGCTTGACGGAGGCGTAGTAGCGCCGGGCGCCCTCGTGGAGCTGGAGGGGATCGGTGTAGATCGCCGTACGCAGGTCGACCAGCTGGGCGGAGTGGACGTGCGCCCCGATGCCGTCCCGGCTCTCGATCACCGTCCGGGTCAGCCACTCGGTGATCCGGGGATCGGCGTCGTCCCGGGTGATCAGTACGTTGGCCACCGCCATGGTCGCCACCGGATAGCCGGTCTGCACCGTGGGGTAGGCCGACTCCGGCACGTTGGTGGCCCGGTAGTACCGGGTGGGACCGGGCTGGTCGTGCAGCTCGGCGACGATGTCCTCCTCGATCGGAACGAACCGGAACGACGGCTTCTTGGCGATCCGCTGCAGCCCGTCGGTGGGCAGCCCGCCCGACCAGAAGAACGCGTCCAGACCGTTCCCCAGCCGCTCCGGCCCGGTGTCGATGCCGTCGGAGGACGGCGTGATGTCCGTCTCGGGGTCGATCCCCGCGGCCTTCAGCACCCGGGTGGCGATCAGCCGCACGCCCGAGTCCGGCAGCCCGACGGCCACCCGCTTGCCCCGCAGGTCGGCGACGGACTGGACCGTCGAGTCGGCCGGGACGACGAGCTGTACGTAGTCGTCGTACAGCCGCGCCACACCGCGCAGCCGGTCCGCGCCGGGACGGTCGTCGAAGGCGTACGTCTCCACCGCGTCGGCCGCGGCGACCGCGTAGTCGGCCTTGCCGGCCGCCACCCGCGCGACGTTCTCCTGGGATCCGGCGCTGGTGAGCAGCCGCACCCTCAGTCCCGGCATGTCCTCGCGCAGCTCGGTGCGGAGCAGTTCGCCGTACTCGTGGTAGACGCCCGCGCGCGTGCCGGTGCTGAACGTGATCGTGCCCCTCGGCGGTTTCTCACCCAGCGGCAGCAGCCACCACAGCAGCAGACCGAGCACGACGACGGCCACCGCCGCGCCCTGCGGGACACGGCGGCGGCCGACACGGGAGAACAGGGTGGGCATGGCCGTGATCCTGCCAGCCCGCATGCGCGCTGACCAGGGCGGCCGGGAGCGGAGGCCGATTGTCACAGGCGGTCGTTACAGTCGGGCGCATGAGTACGCCCCCTGTCCGCCGTACGGGTTCCTCCGCCGCCGCCGGTCGCACGAGCGGGTCCCCCGCCGACCTGGTCCGCGCCTTCCACCACGCCTTCGGGCTGGACGTCCGCGACACCCCGGCGCGGGTGGCGCCGCGACTGGCCGCCCACCGCGCCGACCTGCTCGCCGAGGAGGCCGCCGAGGTCGCCGAGGTCTCCGTCGAGGGCCCGCTCGACCGGCTCGCGCACGAACTGGCCGACGTGGTCTACGTCGCCTACGGCACCGCCCTGGTCCACGGCATCGACCTGGACGCGGTGATCGCCGAGATCCACCGGTCCAACATGACCAAGCTGGGCCCCGACGGCCAGGTCAGCCGCAGAGCCGACGGCAAGGTCCTCAAGGGCGAGCACTACGAGGCCCCGGACGTGGCGGGGGTGCTGCGCCGGCAGGGGTGGAGGCCCGACGGCGGGGAGTGACGCCGGACGGCGGGGAGTGGCGCCCGACGGCGAGGAGTGAGAAGCGCGGCGGCGGGGAGTGGCGCCCGACGGCGAAGAGTGAGAAGCGCGGCGGCCGGGCGGTTCCGGCTCCCTTCGGCCAGGGATCGCGGCCGGGCGGTCCGCCTCCTTCGGCCCCCGACCGCGATCGGGCGGCCCCCTCAGTCGGCCACCGACGCCTCCGCGTCCGCCGTCCGCCGCACCTGCTCGGGCACGTCCGGAAGGCGGTCGGCCCTGCCCCGGCCGTCGCGGCGCCGGGCCAGCCGGGCCGCCACGGACTCGGTGTACCGGGCGGTGAGCGGGCCGAGGACGACCAGGATCAGCACGTACGCCGTCGCCAGCGGACCGAGGGACGGTTCGATGCCGGCCGACACCGCCAGCCCGGCGATGACGATCGAGAACTCGCCGCGGGCGACCAGCGCGCCACCCGCCCGCCAGCGTCCCTTGACCGAGATACCGGCCCGCCGCGCCGCCCAGTAACCCGTGGCGATCTTCGTCAGCGCGGTGAGGACGGCCAGCGCCAGGGCGGGCAGCAGGACCGGCGGGATGCTCGCCGGGTCGGTGTGCAGTCCGAAGAAGACGAAGAAGACTGCGGCGAACAGGTCGCGCAACGGGCTCAGCAGCGTGTGCGCGCCCTCCGCGACCTCCCCGGACAGCGCGATGCCCACCAGGAACGCCCCGACCGCCGCCGACACCTGGAGCTGCTGGGCCACGCCCGCGACCAGGATCGTCAGCCCCAGCACGACCAGCAGCAGCTTCTCCGGGTCGTCGCTGGAGACGAACCGGGAGATGAGCCGGCCGTAGCGGACCGCCACGAACAGCACGATCCCGGCCGCGCCCAGCGCGATCGCCAGCGTGACGCTGCCCGTCATCAGCCCGGCGCCGGCCACCAGCGCCGTGACGATCGGCAGGTACACCGCCATCGCCAGGTCCTCCAGGACCAGCACGCTGAGGATCACCGGGGTCTCCCGGTTGCCGACCCGGCCGAGATCGCCCAGCACCTTGGCGATGACACCCGACGACGAGATCCAGGTGACACCGGCCAGCACCACGGCGGCCACCGGGCCCCAGCCCATCAGCAGCGCCGCGACGGCACCCGGCAGGGCGTTGAACGCGCAGTCCACCAGTCCCGCCGGATAGTGGGACTTCAGATTGGTGACCAGGTCACCGGCGGTGTACTCCAGGCCCAGCATCAGCAGCAGCAGGATGACGCCGATCTCGGCGCCGGTCGCGACGAACTCCTCGCTGGCACCGAGCGGCAGCAGCCCGCCCTCGCCGAAGGCCAGCCCGGCGAGCAGGTAGAGCGGTATGGGCGAGAGGCCGAAGCGCCCGGCGAACCGGCCGAGCAGGCCGAGACCCAGGATGATGGAACCGAACTCGATCAGCAGTACCGCGGAAGAGTGCACCGGATCACTCCCGCCCGAGTATCGCGGCGGCGGCGTCGACGCCCTCGCGGGTGCCGATGACGATCACGATGTCGCCGCCCATCAGGCGGAAGTCCGGCGCGGGGGAGGGGATGGCCTCGGCGTGCCGCAGCACGGCCACGACCGACGCGCCCGTCTCGGTCCGCATCCTGGTGTCGCCCAGCACCCGCCCGTTCCAGTGCGAGGTCGCCGACACCTCGATCCGCTCGGCCACCAGCCCGAGCGCGGAGGTGTGCAGCAGGCTCGCGCTCTGGTGCGACGGCTTCAGCGCGTCGATCAGCGCGCCCGCCTCCGGGCCGGTCAGCCTCAGGGACTGGGCGCAGGAGTCGGGGTCGTCGGCCCGGTACACGTTGACCGTGCGGGCTCCGTCACGGTGGGCCACCACCGACAGCTGGCGGTGTTCCCGGGTGACCAGGTCGTACTGGACCCCGATGCCCGGCAGCGGCGTCGCCCTCAGGCGTGGAGCGGACACGTGTCTTCCCCTCGTTCGTTCTCGTGCTGTGCTGCGCCCGGCGCACATGGGTGTCCGGTGACGCGCCGCCATGCTGTCATCCGCGCGTACGGTGGCGATATGGGTGTCGTGACGGATATACGCAGCAGGCCGGGGGTCAGGAGACCGCTCCCGGCGGTGCCGCGCACCGGATCCGCCGGATCCGAGAGATCCGGAGGGAGCGGGAAGAAGACCGTGTCGCTGTTCTGGCGCATCTTCTCGCTCAACGCCACGGGCCTGGTCCTGGCCACCGCGCTGCTGCTGGGGCCGGTGACCGTCTCCACCCCCGTGCTGCCGCACGAGGCGCTGATCCTGCTCGGCGGTCTCGCCGCGCTGCTGGTCGGCAACGCGGTCGTCCTGCGGCTCGGCCTCACCCCGCTGCGACGGCTGGGCAGCGCCATGTCCACCGCCGGCCTGCTGCGCCCCGGCACCCGTCCGGAGGTCTCCGGCCCCGCCGAGGCCGCCGTGCTGATCGCGACGTACAACACCATGCTCGACCGTCTCCGGGCGGAGCGCGCCGCCGGGGCCGCGCACGCGCTGCACGCCCAGGAACGCGAGCGCCACCGCATCGCCAGGGAACTGCACGACGAGGTCGGCCAGACCCTCACCGCCGTCCTGCTCCAGCTCAAACGGGTCGCCGACCGGGTGCCCGACGGGCTGCGCGACGAGGTGAGCCAGAGTCAGGAGGCGATCCGGGCCGGACTGGACGAGATCCGCCGCATCGCCCGCCGACTGCGCCCCGGCGTCCTGGAGGAACTGGGCCTGGCCAGCGCCCTGCGCTCGCTCGCCGCCGAGTTCACCCACCACGGGCTCACCGTGCGCCACCAGGTCCCCGGCGATCTGCCCCCGCTCACCCCGGAGGCGGAACTCGTGCTCTACCGGGTCGCCCAGGAGGGCCTGACCAACACCGCCCGGCACTCCGCCGCCGACCTCGCCGAACTCACCCTGCGCCGGTGCCCCGGCGCGGTCGAACTCCTGGTCCGCGACAACGGCACCGGCATCGGCGACGCCCCCGAGGGCGCCGGCATCAGCGGCATGCGGGAACGCGCCCTGCTGGTGGGAGCCGACCTCGCCGTGGTGTCCGGACCGGACCGGGGCACCGACGTACGCCTGCGCGTACCCGCCGCGCCCGCCGGGACCGGCCCGCACGCCGTACCCGCCGCGTCCGCCGGAACCGGCCCGCACGCGCGCGTGGCGGCCGAGACCACCCCGACCGGCCCCCACACGCCCGTACCCGGCGCACCCGGAGACCCCCGATGACCGCACCCGCCCCGCCGTCCCCGATCCGCGTCCTGCTCGCCGACGACCACACCCTGGTACGCCGGGGAGTGCGCCTCATACTCGACGGCGAACCCGACCTGCGAGTCGTCGCCGAGGCCGGGGACGGCGCCGAGGCGGTCGTGGCGGCCCGGGCCGGCGACGTCGACCTCGCCGTCCTGGACGTCGCCATGCCCCGCATGACCGGCCTCCAGGCGGCCCGCGAACTGTCCCGGCGCCTGCCCGGCCTGCGCATCCTCATCCTGACGATGTACGACAACGAGCAGTACTTCTTCGAGGCGCTCAAGGCGGGCGCCTGCGGCTACGTCCTCAAGTCGGTCGCCGACCGCGACCTGGTGGAGGCGTGCCGGGCCGCCGTGCGCGACGAGCCCTTCATCTACCCGGGGGCCGAGCGCGCCCTGGTCCGCGCCTACCTGGACCGGCTGCACCGGGGCGACGGCCTGCCCGCGCGGCCGATCACCGAGCGCGAGGAGGAGATCCTCAAGCTCGTCGCCGAGGGCCACACCTCCAAGGAGATCGGCGAACTGCTCTTCATCAGCGCCAAGACCGTCGAACGCCACCGCGCCAACCTGCTCCAGAAGCTCGGCGTCCGCGACCGCCTGGAGCTGACCCGCTACGCGATCCGCGCGGGCCTCATCGAGCCCTGACCAGCGGATACGACGGTTGTCCACAGGCTGCCCCGGCCACTGTCACGGACCGCCTACCCTTATTGCCATGACCAGCATCGACCGGAGCCAGACCGTGGGCGCCCCCCGCACATACGAGGTACGCACCTACGGGTGCCAGATGAACGTCCACGACTCCGAGCGATTGTCCGGTCTGCTGGAGGACGCCGGGTACGTCCGCGCCCCCGAGGGCTCCGACGGCGACGCGGACGTCGTCGTCTTCAACACCTGCGCCGTCCGTGAGAACGCCGACAACAAGCTGTACGGCAACCTCGGCCACCTCGCCCCCAGGAAGGCGAGCCGCCCCGGCATGCAGATCGCGGTCGGCGGCTGTCTGGCCCAGAAGGACCGCGACACCATCGTGAAACGCGCCCCCTGGGTCGACGTCGTCTTCGGCACGCACAACATCGGCAAGCTGCCGGTGCTGCTGGAGCGCGCCCGGGTGCAGGAGGAGGCGCAGGTCGAGATCGCCGAGTCCCTGGAGGCGTTCCCGTCCACCCTGCCCACCCGGCGCGAGAGCGCCTACGCGGCCTGGGTCTCCATCTCCGTCGGCTGCAACAACACGTGCACCTTCTGCATCGTCCCCGCCCTGCGCGGCAAGGAGAAGGACCGCCGCCCCGGCGACATCCTGGCCGAGGTCGAGGCGCTGGTCGCCGAGGGCGTCTCCGAGATCACCCTGCTCGGGCAGAACGTCAACGCCTACGGCTCCGACATCGGCGACCGCGAGGCGTTCAGCAAGCTGCTGCGGGCCTGCGGCACCATCGACGGCCTGGAGCGGGTCCGCTTCACCTCCCCGCACCCGCGTGACTTCACCGACGACGTGATCGCCGCCATGGCCGAGACGCCGAACGTGATGCCGCAGCTGCACATGCCGCTCCAGTCCGGCTCCGACCCGGTCCTCAAGGCGATGCGCCGCTCCTACCGCCAGGAGCGCTACCTCGGGATCATCGAGAAGGTCCGCGCCGCCATCCCGCACGCCGCGATCACCACCGACATCATCGTGGGCTTCCCCGGCGAGACCGAGGCGGACTTCGAACAGACCCTGCACGTCGTCCGCGAGGCCCGCTTCGCGCAGGCGTACACCTTCCAGTACTCCAAGCGCCCCGGTACCCCGGCCGCCGAGATGGACGGCCAGATCCCCAAGAAGGTCGTCCAGGAGCGCTACGAGCGGCTGGTCGCCCTCCAGGAGGAGATCTCCTGGGAGGAGAACAAGAAGCAGGTCGGCCGCACCCTGGAGCTGATGGTCGCCGAGGGCGAGGGCCGCAAGGACGGCACCACCCACCGCCTCTCCGGCCGCGCCCCCGACAACCGCCTGGTCCACTTCACCAAGCCCGACCGGGAGGTCCGTCCCGGCGACGTGGTCACCGTCGAGATCACCTACGCCGCCCCGCACCACCTCCTCGCCGAGGGTGCCGTACAGCACGTGCGCCGCACCCGCGCGGGCGACGCCTGGGAGAAGCGCAACACCGCCGAGCAGGCGAAGCCCACGGGCGTGCTGCTGGGCCTGCCGAAGATCGGCGTGCCCGAGCCGCTGCCGGTCGCGGCGGGCGGCTGCGGCTGCGACTGACACCCACGGCCGCGCCACGACTGACCCGCACGGCCGGCGCCGTGACCGACACGTCGAGGACGGGGTCGGCGCCGCGGCCGTCACGTTGACACGGCCGGCGCCGCGGCCGTCACGGCCGACGCCGTGAGTGACCGCGCGGCCGGGAAGGGCAGGCGGGCGGACACGGTCCGCGCGGCCCGCCGCGGCGGGCGGGCCGGACGGGGATACGCTGCCGATCATGCTTGTCGCCGCCGCCGTCTGCCCCTGCCCGCCCCTCCTGGTCCCCGACGTCGCCGCGGGCGCCGCGCCGGAACTCGACCCGGCCCGCGCCGCGTGCGCGGACGCCCTGGGCGTACTGGCCGCCGCCCGGCCCGACCGCCTGGTCGTGGTCGGCCCCGCCGAGGGCTCCGGGCCCGAGCACTACCCGCAGGGCACCCGCGGGTCGTTCCGCGGCTTCGGCGTGGACGTGGACGTACGGCTCGGACCGGACGGTGACCCGGTGACGCCCGTAGGGGAGCTGCCGTACGGGCTCGCCGTCGGTGCCTGGCTGCTGGAGCGGACCGGATGGCGCGACGCCCCGGTCGAGGGCCTCGGCGTGGGGGAGCCCCTCACGGCCGGGGAGTGCGCCGCCCTGGGACGGGAGATCGGCGCACGGGCCGGGCGGGTGGCGATGCTCGTGCTGGGCGACGCCAGCTCGTGCCGCACGGTCAAGGCGCCCGGCTACCTCGACGAGCGGGCGGCGCCCTTCGACGCGGCGGTGGCCCGGGCGCTGGGCGCGGCGGACCTGACGGCTCTTGGGACCCTGGACGCGGAACTGGCCCGGGAGCTGAAGGTGTCGGGACGGGCGCCCTGGCAGGTCCTCGCGGGCGCCGCCGAGGACGCGGCCCTCGACGGCGCGCTGCTGTACGAGGACGCGCCCTACGGGGTCGGGTACGTGGTGGCCGCCTGGTCGTAGTCGGGGCGAACGGCCGCACACGACGGCGGACGGCCGGGAGCCGTTCCGCTCCGCGGCCGTCCGCCGTCGTGTGCCCCGCCGGTCAGTGCGCCGGGGGCGTGGGGCCTGCCGGGGGCGTGCCGCCCCCCGGGCCGGGGCCGGGGCCGTCCTTGTGCGCGAGGCGGTCCATGGCGTCCTTGGCCTTGTCCGTACCGGACCGGATCCGGTCGCTGTACTTGCCCTTGGTCTTCTCGTCGACGGTCTTCGCCGCCCTGTCGAGCCCGTGCTGGATCCTGTCCCCGTGCTGCTGTGCGAGGCCGGAGACCCTGCCCTTCGCCGGGCCCAGCCTGGCCTTCACGTTCTCCAGGAAACCCATGGTCCACCTTCCCGCGTGGCTGGTGCGGTCCGCTCCCTACGTGCGGGCGCCCTCGCCGCTCCCGTTGTCGACGGCCTCCCCGGCGGACTGCTGCCTGGGGATCTCGACACCGTCGGCCCCGGCCGCCCCGGCGGTCTCCCGCACCGCCGGCTCAGGCGTCCCGTCGGCCCCGGTGCCGGCCGGTTCCGCGGCGGTGGCCGCCTGCTCCGCCTCCGCCTCGGCCCCGGTCCCGTTCTCGGCCCCGGTCCCGTTCTCAGTCCCGTTTCCGGTCCCGGTCTCGTCTCCGGTCCCGTTCCCGGTGGCCGGCGCCCCGGCCGGTGCCTCGGCGGCCGAAGCCTCCCCCGTCGCCTTCGACTTCCGGAGAAGCCGTGCGAAAACTCCCATATCAACTCCATACGGTACTCGTGCGGGCGAATTCCCGCGTTGCCCGGTACGTCCGTCTGCGCGGCCCGGGCCGCCGCCCCCCTGTGCCGGGGCGGGAACTTCGCAACGGGCAACGACCTCGGTGACGCGATGTCACGTAACCCGTTCGAGACCGCGGCGAGAGGTTTGCGAGACTGGGGCCGTGAGCAGCGCACCTCCCGCCCCCCGCGTCATCGCCGTCGTCGGACCGACCGCAGCCGGTAAGTCCGATCTGGGCGTCTTCCTGGCCCAACGGCTCGGCGGAGAAGTCGTCAACGCCGATTCCATGCAGCTCTACCGAGGGATGGACATCGGCACCGCCAAACTGACGCCCGAGGAGCGCGCCGGGATCCCGCACCATCTCCTGGACATCTGGGACGTGACCGTCACCGCCTCCGTCGCCGAGTACCAGCGCCTCGCCAGGGAACGGATCGACGCCCTGCTGGCCGCCGGCCGCTGGCCGATCCTGGTCGGCGGCTCGGGTCTCTACGTCCGGGGCGCCGTCGACAAGATGGAGTTCCCCGGCACCGACCCCGAGGTCAGAACCCGGCTGGAGGAGGAACTGACCCTGCGCGGCTCCGGCGCGCTGCACGCGCGGCTGGCCGCCGCCGACCCGCAGGCCGCGCGCGCCATCCTGCCCAGCAACGGCCGCCGGGTCGTCCGCGCCCTGGAAGTGATCGAGATCACCGGCCGGCCCTTCACCGCCAGCCTCCCCGGCCACGACTCCGTCTACGACACCGTGCAGATCGGCGTCGACGTGGCCCGTCCGGAGCTGGACGCCCGGATCGCACGCCGGGTCGACCGGATGTGGGAGGCCGGCCTGGTGGACGAAGTGCGCGCACTGGAGGCGCAGGGGTTGCGTGAAGGGCGTACGGCGTCGCGCGCGCTCGGCTACCAGCAGGTGCTCACGGCGCTCGCCGGTGGAACCACCCTCGAAGAGGCCCGGGACGAGACCGTACGGGCCACCAAACGCTTCGCGCGCCGTCAGGATTCATGGTTCAGGCGCGACCCCCGGGTGCATTGGTTGAGTGGGGCCGCGGCGGACCTCGGGGAACTTCCGCGGCTCGCGCTGTCGTTGGTCGAACGACCGGTTACAGCCTGATCACGTCATGGCATCGGGACGCCCCGGCCGTCATCCGGGCCGGCGGGGGCGTGCCATCATCGAGCTTCGATCGACCAAGTGGAGTCCTAGTGGGGAGGGCGCGTGGCGATGGAGGCCGGCCCTCGTGACACCGCGACGAGCACCGATCACGGCACCGTCGACGGCCCGGAACCGGAGCCGGAGGCGGCCCGTCCGGGCCCGGACGGGTTCGACGAGACGCGGGGCGGTGTGACCGCCGACGGCCCGGAGCCCGAGGAGATGTACGCGGGCGGCGAGCAGGTCGAGGTCGAGCTGCGTCCGCAGCGGCGGCTGCGCCTGTGGCAGCTCGCGCCCATCGTCTGTCTGGCCGCGGTCGGCTCCCTGATGTTCGCCTTCCCGCTCGCCTTCGACTTCGGCGACAGCGGCGCCATGATCGCCATGCTGGGGCTGCTGATCTGCTCCTGCGCGGCCGGCTGGGGCATGATGGCCGCCCGTCGCGTGGGTCACACCTGGCCGGGCCTGCCCCAGCGGGGCGCGGGCCGCCGCTCCGACTGGCGGGTGGTCCTCGCCTACGTGGTCGTGGTCGCCGCCGTGGTCGTCCTGGCGGTGTGGCGCGTGGCCCGGCTGCGCGGCTGACGGCGCCCTGTCCGGCGGGCACGCCGGCGCCACCCCGTACGATCGAGGAATGAGCACGCGGATCGCCTTCCTCAAGGGTCACGGGACCGAGAACGACTTCGTGATCGTGCCGGACCCGGAGAACGCCGTCGAGCTGCCGCCGGCCGCCGTCGCCGCCCTGTGCGACCGCCGCGCCGGCATCGGCGGTGACGGACTGCTGCACGTGGTGCGGTCCGCCGCGCACCCCGAGGCCCGGCACCTGGCGGCCGAGGCCGAGTGGTTCATGGACTACCGCAACGGCGACGGCTCGGTCGCCGAGATGTGCGGCAACGGCGTGCGGGTCTTCGCGCGCTACCTCCAGCACGCCGGGCACGTGACCGAGGGAGACCTCGCCGTCGCCACGCGCGGGGGCGTGAAGAGCGTGCACATCGCGAAGAGCGGGTCCGGCGGCGACATCACGGTCGGCATGGGCCGGGCCCTGCTCCCGGAGGGCGACGTCACGGTGAGCGTCGGCGAGCGTCACTGGCCGGCGCGCAACGTGAACATGGGCAACCCGCACGCGGTCGCCTTCGTGGCCGACCTCGCGCACGCCGGCGACCTGCTCTCCCCGCCGCCGTTCAGCCCGGCCGCCGCCTACCCGGACGGGGTGAACGTCGAGTTCGTGGTCGACCGCGGCCCCAGGCACGTGGCGATGCGGGTGCACGAGCGCGGCTCCGGCGAGACCCGCTCGTGCGGCACGGGCGCGTGCGCCGTCGCCGTCGCCGCCGCCCGCCGGGACGGAGCCGACCCGGGCGTGACCGGGACCCCGGTGACGTACACGGTCGACGTGCCCGGCGGCACGCTGGTCATCACCGAGCGACCCGACGGCGAGATCGAGATGACCGGCCCGGCGGTGATCGTCGCCGAGGGCGAGATCGACGCCGCGTGGTGGACGGGGGTCACCGTGTGAGCACCAGAGCGATCCTCGACGCCCCACTCGGAAACGTAAACCTGCCCCCCATCGCTCGAATGGGTGATCCGTTTCACGCTCGGCGAGAGGCGGTCGGCCGTACGTGATGGGCTCGATAGCATCAAGCACCGGCCCGGACGGCGGACCGACGCCGTTCCCCGTCCCCCGCCCGACCCGGGGTGGCCCGTCCGCCGGTCGACGCAGCCGGAGGTGCCCATGAACGCGGAGGCCGCGAAACCAGCGAGCCCAGGCCAGGTGACGCCCGCGACCACCGTCGCCGCCACCCCGACGGCGCCCCGCCGCAAGGCCCGGCCCCGGCTCGACCTGCGGCGTCTGGGCCGCGCCGCACTGCTCGGACCCGGCACCCGTGACCGGCTGCCCGACGCCATCGGCCATGTCGTCGACGCCCACCGCGCCCACCACCCCGACGCGGCCATCGACCCCCTGCGCCGCGCCTATCTGCTCGCCGAGTCCTCGCACCGCGGCCAGATGCGCAAGAGCGGCGAGCCGTACATCACGCACCCGCTCGCCGTCACCCTCATCCTCGCGGAACTGGGTGCCGAGACCACCACGCTGACCGCCTCCCTCCTGCACGACACCGTCGAGGACACGGAAGTGACCCTCGACCAGGTCGGCGCGGAGTTCGGCGAAGAGGTCCGCTACCTCGTCGACGGCGTCACCAAACTGGAGAAGGTCGACTACGGCGCCGCCGCCGAGCCCGAGACCTTCCGCAAGATGCTCGTCGCCACCGGCAACGACGTCCGCGTGATGTCGATCAAACTCGCCGACCGGCTGCACAACATGCGCACCCTCGGCGTGATGCGCCAGGAGAAGCAGGAACGCATCGCCAAGGTCACCCGGGACGTGCTCATCCCGCTCGCCGAGCGGCTGGGCGTCCAGGCGCTCAAGACCGAGCTGGAGGACCTCGTCTTCGCGGTCCTGCACCCCGAGGACCACCGCCGCACCAAGGAACTGATCGCCGAGAACGCCGCCCGCGCGGACGACCCGCTGGCCGCGACCGCCGACCAGGTGCGCGCCGTGCTGCGCGAGGCCGACATCCCGGCGGAGGTCCTGATCCGGCCCCGCCACTTCGTCTCCGTGCACCGCGTGGGCCGCAAACGCGGCCGGCTCGCCCCGACCGACTTCGGCCGCCTGCTGGTCCTGGTGAACGAGGACGCCGACTGCTACGCCGTCCTGGGCGAGCTGCACACCTGTCTGACGCCCGTGGTCTCGGAGTTCAAGGACTTCATCGCCGTACCCAAGTTCAACCTGTACCAGTCGCTGCACACCGCCGTGGCCCGCGAGAACGACGGACAGGTCGTCGAGGTCCTCATCCGCACCCACCAGATGCACAAGGTCGCCGAGGCCGGCGTCGTCGCCCTCGGCAACCCCTACACCGCGCCCGGCGAGGAGCAGTCCGCGGGCGACGGCGAGCGCGTCGACCCCACCCGCCCCGGCTGGCTCTCCCGCCTCCTCGACTGGCAGCGGGCGGCCCCCGACCCCGACACCTTCTGGTCCACCCTGCGCGAGGACCTCGCCCAGGACCGCGAGATCACCGTCTTCCGCCCCGACGGCGGCACCCTGGGCCTGCCCGAGGGCGCGACCTGCGTGGACGCCGCCTACGCCCAGTACGGCGAGGACGCGCACGCCTGCATCGGCGCCCGCGTCAACGGACGGCTGGCGACGCTCAGCACGGTGCTGCGCGACGGCGACGCCGTACAGCTCCTCATGGGACAGGACCCGGCCTCCGAGCCCTCCCGGGAGTGGCTGGAGCACGCCCACACCCCCGCCGCCCGGATCGCCATCCAGCGCTGGCTCACCGCCCACCCGGGACGCGGCACCGAGGACCAGGAGCCCGCGCGGCCGGGTACCGACGAGGGGCTGGTCGTCCGCCGCGCCCCGGACGCCCCGGCCGACGGTGCGGACGGCCCCGCCGTCCTGGTCGACCTGCCGGACGTGACCGTACGGCTGGCCGGCTGCTGCACTCCCGTACCGCCCGACGAGGTCACCGGTTTCGCCGTGCGCGGATCCGTGGTGACCGTGCACCGCACGGAGTGCGCCGTGGTGGCCCGCATGAAGAGCGGGGGGCGCGCGGAAGTCGGCGTGCGCTGGGGCGACAGCGCCGGCGGCCGGGTCACGCTGCTCGCCGAATCGTTCGTCCGCCCGCATCTCCTGGCCGACCTCACCGAGGCGATGGCGCTGGAGGGCGCCGAGATCGTCTCCGCGACCGTCGAGCCCCCGGACCGGCAGCGCGTGCGCCACACCTACACCGTCCGCCTCCCGGACGTCGCCCACCTGCCCGCCCTGATGCGCGCGATGCGCAACGTGGCGGGTGTGTACGACGTGAGCCGGGCGCAGCAGCCGCAGCCGGCGGGCGGCTGAGCGGCGGTCCGGGGAAGCGGCGGTCGGCGGTCCGGGGAAAGGGGCGGCCCGGTGAGGGAGGGGCGGTCCGGGGAGCGCGGCGCGCGGGAGCCCGTTCGGGTGCGCCGGGCGCGCGCCGTCGCCGTGGCGTACGCGGGCGCTGACAGCCGTGGGGCATACCGCACACCCCCCTCACCTCGTCCTCCGGGCCCCGGGCGGCGGCGCTGCTCGCGTCGGCCGTCCCTGGTCCGTCTGACCGCCGCGAGCGCCCCGCCGGCCCCGCTCGGCATCGGCGACCGCCTCTTCCCCCACCTGGGCAACCCCGGCTACGACGTGCTGGCCTACGGCCGCTCCTTCACCTGCTCCGGCCCCACCACCGAGCCGCTGCGCGCCGGCACCACCGTCGACGCCCGGACCACGGCCGACCTGGACCGGATCGACCCGGACTTCGCCCACGGCACGGTCGGCCCGGTGGAGGCCGACGGCGAGCGGCCCCCGCCGATGCCGGGCCACCCGGACCGGAAGCCGGGCGGGACGAGTGTTCCGCCGGCGCCGGGGGAATAAGCCGGTGACGAGACGTCCCGTGCCGTGCGACCATCTTCCGGTCGGCGCGGTACGGGACGCGGGAATCTCCCCGGCCGCCCATGCGTTGTGATGCACGACTGGCTCGTGGCGCGAGAAGCGCCGCGGCACCCGTTCCCAGAGACGTAAGGATCCAATGACCTCCTCTTCTTCCACTTCCCAGGACACCAAGCGCCTCGCGCACACCTATCCCGAGGGCCTTCGGGCCGATGCCCTGATGGAAGAGGACGTCGCCTGGAGCCACGGAAACGACGCGGAGTGGGACGGCGACCAGTTCGACCGCTCCGAGCGCGCGGCCCTGCGCCGTGTAGTGGGCCTCTCCACCGAGCTGGAGGACGTCACCGAGGTCGAGTACCGACAGCTCCGCCTGGAGCGCGTCGTCCTCGTCGGCGTCTGGACCTCGGGCACGGCACGGGACGCGGAGAACTCCCTCGCCGAGCTGGCCGCCCTCGCCGAGACCGCCGGCGCGCTGGTGCTCGACGGCGTGATCCAGCGCCGTGACAAGCCCGACGCGGCCACCTACATCGGCTCCGGCAAGGCGCAGGAGCTGCGCGAGATCGTGCTGGAGACCGGCGCGGACACCGTCATCTGCGACGGTGAGCTGAGCCCCGGCCAGCTGATCCAGCTGGAGGACGTCGCCAAGGTCAAGGTGATCGACCGGACCGCCCTGATCCTCGACATCTTCGCCCAGCACGCCAAGTCCCGGGAGGGCAAGGCGCAGGTGGCGCTCGCGCAGATGCAGTACATGCTGCCGAGGCTGCGCGGCTGGGGCCAGTCGCTGTCCCGGCAGATGGGTGGTGGCCGCGGCGGCCTCGCGACCCGCGGTCCCGGTGAGACCAAGATCGAGACGGACCGGCGCCGGATCCGCGAGAAGATGGCGAAGATGCGCCGTGAGATCGCGGAGATGAAGACCGGCCGCGAGGTCAAGCGCCAGGAGCGCCGGCGCCACAAGGTGCCGTCCGTCGCCATCGCGGGCTACACCAACGCCGGCAAGTCCTCCCTGCTCAACCGCCTCACCGGCGCCGGCGTCCTGGTCGAGAACGCGCTGTTCGCGACCCTGGACCCGACCGTGCGCCGCGCGGAGACGCCGAGCGGGCGGCTGTACACCCTGGCGGACACCGTCGGCTTCGTCCGGCACCTGCCCCACCACCTGGTCGAGGCGTTCCGTTCCACCATGGAGGAGGTCGGCGACTCCGACCTGATCCTGCACGTGGTGGACGGCTCGCATCCGGTCCCGGAGGAGCAGCTCGCCGCCGTGCGCGAGGTGATCAGGGACGTGGGCGCCACCGACGTACCCGAGATCGTCGTGATCAACAAGGCCGACCTGGCCGACCCGCTGGTCCTCCAGCGGCTGCTCCGGGTCGAGAAGCACTCCATCGCCGTCTCGGCCCGCACGGGCCAGGGCATCGAGGAACTGCTCGCCCTGATCGACAACGAGCTGCCCCACCCGTCCGTCGAGATCGAGGCACTGGTGCCGTACACGCACGGCAAGCTGGTCGCCCGCGCCCACGACGAGGGTGAGGTGCTCTCCGAGGAGCACACCCCGGAGGGCACCCTGCTCAAGGTTCGGGTGCACGAGGAACTGGCGGCGGAACTCACGCCGTACGTCCCGGTGCCGCTCGCCTGACCAGGTACGGTCCCGCACCTCGTACGCCCGAGGGCCCGCCTCCCGCTTCGGCGGGGGCGGGCCCTCGGACGTCGTGCGCCGGTGCCGTCGCCACGGGGTGACGCCGGGGCCCGGCGCGTCGTCACCGCCGGGTGCTGCCCGGCGCCCTTCACCGCCCGGCGGCTCCGCGCCGACCGCTTCGTACACGGTCTTCGCCTCCTCGTCCGGCCGCGGGCCGGCCGACCCGCGGCCCACCGGGCCGGCGGAGGTGTCGGACACCAGCACCGGCCCGCCGCCCGCCCCGGCCGCCCCGGCCGCCACCCGGCCGCCTGAGGACGCTTTCCTGCCCGCCCCGCGGTCGCCGATCGGTGAACGCCGGCCGTATGCGCCGCATGGCACGCCCCCTTTGCCGGCACCGGACCACTGCGCGTCCGCCATGAGGACTTCGGGGGGAACGCCGATGGCCGCGGCGAGGGGCGGATCCGGCGGCCGGCCGTAACCCCGTGCGCGGCCGGGGGTTGGTAGCGGTGAGGGGTGGCCCGCGGCCCGACCGCGGTCCCCTGCGAACAGCGGAAGGACAGGGAACCGTGGCCGAATCCGGGTGCGGGGGGTTGGTATCGCGGGGGGACGGGGCGGCGAGGACGGCGGTGCGGGCCGTTCGGGACGCGTCCTCAGGAACGTACGAGGGCGTACCGCGACGCCAGCCGGCGTGTGAGACGGCGGCGCGTGCCTGCGCGTGCGCCCTGCCGACCGTCCCCGTCCGGGCGCGGGGTCTCACCGTCGTGCCCGAGGGCCGGTGCCCTCCGGACCGTCCCGCCGGAGCCGGGACACCGGCCCTCGGACATGACCCTCCGGTCGTGCCGGAGGTGATCCGCGAGGCGCTCGACCCCGGCGCGTCCTCGCACGTCCCCGGCCTGGTGGCACCGGTCGAGGACGCCTTCGTCGACGAACCGCCGCGCACCCCGCCGCCCCCTCTCGCCGGACACGCGCGGGTGCGGTCGCGCGGCCCCCGCGAGGCGGCCGCGGTGGGCTTCGCCGTAGCGCTCGTCCACGCCGCGACCGGCCGGACCGGCGGCGTCACCCGCGGTGAGGGCGAGTCCGCGCCCCGGGACCGGTCCGCCGGTCCCGGGACGGAAGCACCGCCGGCCGGGACACCGCTCGCACCGGCCCCGGAGGAGGACCCGCTCCCCGTGTCCGCACCGGCCCCGGACGAGGACCCGCTCCCCGTGTCCGACGGCGGGATGCGCCGTGCGGGGGCTGGTGACCGGGGCCGGGTCCGCGCCCGCGGGGGAGGCCCCGCTCGGCGGCGCAGGTCACCCCGCCGCCCCGCGCCCGGGCTCGCGGCCCCCGTCCGGCGGGAGCGTCTGCGCCACGGCCTCACCGGGCGGCGGCGGCCGGTCCGCGAACGTCGTCCGGCCGGCACCGACGCTGACCGCCACGGAGGAACAGGCGACGGCGGTGCTCGACCGCCTGGCCGACACCGCCCGCTCGGTGGTCCGCGGCCACCCGGGTCGGGCCCCCTCCGGCCCGCACCCACGCCGAGCCCGCCCGCACAGCGGTCCCCGCGTCACCGCCTCCGGCGCGCTCGCCTCACCGTCTGTGTCACCCCACGCCTGTCCCGGCTGCGGGAGCCCGCACCGGCCGTCCGTCCCGCTCCCGGCATTTCCTTCATTTCACAGCGCCTTCCTACGGAAAAACGTTCGCTCGGAGGACCCGTCTTGATCTCCTTCCCCCCGTCCGAAGACCACGCCCGTCCGCAGACGTCCGGCACCCCGGACGACCCCGGGACGGTACCCAGACAGCAGGCCGCCCCCACCGGGACGGACCCCTTGGCACATCCCGACCCCCACACCGCGGCCCAGGCCGCCGCCGTGGAGAACCTGCTGCGCTGCTGGCTCCGCGAGACCGGCGCGCCCGCCCCGGAACACGGGACTCTGTGCATCCCCCTGCCCGCCAGCGGTACGGCCCTGCTGGTCCCCGTCCGCTACTGGTCACCGACGGGATGGCACCGCTTCGGTGCGCCGTGCCTGGCCGGTGCTCCCCGGCCGGGCCCGCCGCCGGACGCGGTGACCGTCGCCGCGCTGCTGGCCAGGGAGGCGCCCGGCGCCACGACGGCCGCCGCCGTCGACCTCGTGGCCAGGGTCGCCGATTCCGTCCGCCGGACCACCGTCTTCATCGGTGACCGCCGGGAACGGCCCGCCGACGCCCCCGACCTCTTCCTCGCCGCCGAGCAGGCCCTGGTCCACGGTCACCCGCTGCACCCGACCCCGAAGAGCCGCGAGGGGCTCACCGGGAGCGAGCTGCGCCGGTACTCGCCCGAGCTGCGAGGCTCCTTCCCCCTGCACTGGATGGCGGTCGCCCCCTCGGCGCTGCGCACCGACTCCGCCTGGACCGAGCGCGGTCGCCCGGTCACCGCTCCTCAGCTCACCGCCCGGCTGGCCCCGCGCAGCGAACTGCCGGACCTGCCGGACGGATACGCCGCCCTGCCCCTGCACCCCTGGCAGGCCCAGGAGATCCGGCGCCGGCCCGAAGTCCAGGCCCTGCTGGACGCCGGCGCGCTGCGCGACCTCGGCCCCCGGGGCCTGCCCTGGTGTCCCACCTCCTCCGTACGCACCGTCCACCGCACCGCCGCCCCCGCCATGCTCAAACTCTCCCTGGGCCTGCGCATCACCAACTCGCGCCGGGAGAACCTGCGCAAGGAACTGCACCGGGGCGTCGAGGTCCACCGCCTCCTGCGCCGGGGCCTGGCGGCGCGGTGGCAGGCCGCGCACCCGGGGTTCGACATCGTCCGTGACCCGGCCTGGCTCGCCGTGGACGGACCGGACGGCGCACCCGTGCGCGGACTGGACGTGGTCGTCCGGCACAACCCGTTCGGTCCCCGCGACGACGTCTCCTGCGTCGCCGGACTCGTCGCGCCCCGGGCCCACTCACCCGAGTCACGGCTGGCCGAGATCGTCCGCGGCCTGGCCGCCCGGACCGCACGGTCGCCCGGTGCCGTGGCCGCCGAGTGGTTCCTGCACTACCTGGAGCAGGTCGTCCGTCCCGTGCTCTGGCTGGACGGGGAGGCGGGCATCGCCCTGGAGGCGCACCAGCAGAACACGCTGCTGCTCCTGGACGCCGACGGCCGGCCCGCGGGCGGCCGCTACCGCGACAACCAGGGCTACTACTTCCGGGAGTCCCGCCGCGCCGGGCTCGACGCCCGGCTCCCCGGCATCGGCGGGCGGAGCGACACGTTCGTCGCCGACGAGGTCGCCGACGAACGGCTCGTGTACTACCTCGCGATCAACAACGTCCTCGGCCTGGTGGGCGCCCTCGGCTCCCAGCGGCTCGCCGACGAGGAACGCCTGCTCGACGCCTTCCGCCGCTTCCTGCGCGAGGCCGCGGCGGGACCGCGCCGGATGCGCAGCTCGCTGCCCGGCCGGCTGCTCGACTCACCCGTCCTGCGCTGCAAGGCCAACCTGCTGACCCGTGTGCGGGGCCTGGACGAACTCGTCGGCCCGGTCGACACCCAGTCCGTCTACGTCACCCTGCCCAACCCCCTGCACCGCTGACCCGCCCCGAGACAGGAGCGAGACCGTGCCACTCACCGGGACGAGGATCCAGGTGACCGCCTGGGGACCGGCCGACACGCCCGCCGGCGCGTTCCGCCTGCTCCCCGTGCGCCCCGGACGGGACCTGCGGCTGATCAGCCACTGGATGAACGATCCCGCGGTCGCCCCCTTCTGGGAACTGGCCGGACCGCCGAGCGTGACCGAGGCCCATGTACGCGCCCAGCTCGACGGGAACGGCAGCAGCGTGCCGTGCCTCGGCGTCCTGGAGGGCAGGCCGATGAGCTACTGGGAGATCTACCGCGCCGATCTCGACCCGCTGGCCCGTCACTGCCCCGTACGGCCCCACGACATCGGCATCCACCTGCTGATCGGTGCCGCCGCCGACCGGGGCCGGGGGCTCGGCACCACGCTGATCAGAACCGTCGCCGAGCTGGCGCTGGACCGGCACCCCTGGTGCACGCGGGTCCTCGCGGAGCCGGACCTCCGCAACACCCGCTGCGTCTCCGCGTTCCTGGGCGCCGGGTTCCGGTTCCACGGCGAGGTCGACCTGCCGGGCAAACGGGCGGCGCTGATGGTCCGGGACCGCGGCCTTCGCCGTTCGCTGTGACGCCCGGCGACACCGGCAGTGCCGTCCCGCTGGTCTTCCACCACCCCGTGCGCCCTCCTGTCCTTCCCCGCGCCCCTGCCGGGCTCTCCGCGGCGGGCCGATCCCCGCCGCCTGCCCGCCCGTTTGTCAGTCCCGGGCCGTAGGGTGGTCGCGCTATGACGAAGCCCTCACTCCCCGAACTCCTGCATGCTGCCGTCACCGCCGTCGGCGGCACGGAGCGCCCCGGCCAGGTGGCCATGGCCGAAGCGGTCGCGGAGGCGATCGACGACGGTTCCCATCTGCTGGTCCAGGCCGGCACCGGCACCGGCAAGTCGCTCGGCTATCTCGTGCCCGCGCTCGCGCACGGCGACCGGGTGATCGTGGCGACCGCCACCCTGGCCCTCCAGCGCCAGCTCGTCGAGCGGGACCTGCCGCGTACGGTGGACGCGCTCCACCCGCTGCTGCGCCGCCGCCCCGAGTTCGCGATGCTCAAGGGCCGGTCGAACTACCTGTGTCTGCACCGGCTGCACGAGGGCGTCCCGCAGGACGAGGAGGAGGGCCTCTTCGACCAGTTCGAGGCCGCCGCCCCCAGCAGCAGGCTGGGCCAGGACCTGTTGCGGATGCGGGACTGGGCGGACGAGACCGAGACCGGCGACCGCGACGACCTCACGCCGGGTGTGTCGGACCGGGCCTGGTCCCAGGTGTCGGTGTCGTCGCGGGAGTGCCTGGGCGCCTCGAAGTGCGCCTACGGCGCCGAGTGTTTCGCGGAGATGGCGCGGGAGCGCGCCAAGCTCGCCGAGGTCGTCGTCACCAACCACGCGCTGCTCGCCATCGACGCCATCGAGGGCGCCCCGGTCCTCCCGCAGCACGAGGTGCTGATCGTCGACGAGGCGCACGAGCTGGTCTCCCGGGTCACCGGCGTCGCCACCGGCGAACTCACTCCGGGCCAGGTCAACCGCGCGGTGCGACGTGCCGCGAAGCTCGTCGACGAGAAGGCCGCCGACCAGCTCCAGACCGCCTCCGAGGGCTTCGAACGGCTGATGGAGCTGGCCCTGCCGGGCCGCCTGGAGGAAGTCCCGGAAGACCTCGGCTACGCGCTGATGGCCCTGCGCGACGCCTGCCGCACGGTGATCTCCGCGATCGGCGCCACGCGGGACAAGTCCGTGCAGGACGAGGACGCGGTACGCAAACAGGCCCTCGCCTCCGTGGAATCCGTGCACGACGTGGCGGAGCGGATCGTCAACGGCTCCGAGTGGGACGTCGTCTGGTACGAGCGGCACGACCGCTTCGGGGCCTCGCTGCGGGTCGCCCCCATGTCCGTCGCCGGCCTGCTGCGGGAGAAGCTCTTCGCCGACCGCTCGGTGGTGCTGACCTCGGCGACCCTGAAGCTGGGCGGCGACTTCAACGGGGTCGGTGCCTCGCTCGGCCTGGCCCCCGAGGGCACCGGGGGCGAGGACGTCCCGCAGTGGAAGGGCGTCGACGTCGGCTCGCCCTTCGACTATCCCCGGCAGGGCATCCTGTACGTCGCCAAGCACCTGGCGCGTCCGGCGCGGGACGGCGACCGTGCCGACATGCTGGACGAGTTGACCGAGCTGATCCAGGCCGCGGGCGGCCGGACGCTCGGGTTGTTCTCGTCGATGCGGGCGGCTCAGCTGGCGGCCGAGGAGCTGCGGGCGCGGATTCCCGAGTTCCCGATCCTGCTCCAGGGTGAGGAGACGCTCGGCGAGCTGATCAAGAACTTCGCGGGCGATCCGAGGACCTGCCTGTTCGGCACCCTCTCCCTCTGGCAGGGCGTCGATGTCCCCGGCCCCAGCTGTCAACTGGTCGTCATGGACAAGATCCCGTTCCCCCGCCCCGACGACCCGCTGATGAGCGCCCGGCAGAAGGCGGTGGAGGAGAGCGGCGGCAACGGCTTCATGGCGGTGGCCGCCACGCACGCGGCCCTGCTCATGGCCCAGGGCGCCGGCCGGCTGGTCCGGGCCTCCGGTGACCGTGGCGTGGTCGCCGTACTGGACCCGCGTCTGGCCACGGCCCGGTACGGGAGCTATCTGAAGGCGTCACTGCCCGACTTCTGGTACACCACGGACCGCAATCAGGCCCGGAAGTCACTGGCCGCCATCGACGCGGCGGCGAAGCGGGCGGAGGCGGAGAGCGAGGCCGGGTGATCGCCGGGTGACGGCAGGTGCTGGGCAGGGAGTCGGCGGGTGACGGAGCCGACGGGTGAGCGGCGGATGACCTGGCGGCGCGGACCCGGGCCGCCTACCGGTCCACCCGCCGGGCCGCCCACCGGTCCACCCGCCGATCCACTAGCCGGTCCACCCACCGGTTCACTGGACCCACGAACCGGTTCACTGGACCCACGAGCCATGGTCATCCTGGCTCTGCGGGCAGCGGTCCGCCGACAGCACAGGACCCCGGAACCGGCGCAGGGGTCCCGGGGCCCGGTCAGGACGGCGGGGTCCTCGACGACCCGCACGCCGTGACACTCAGACGCGGCGCAGAACGGCCACCACCTTGCCGAGAATGGTCGCGTCGTCGCCGGGGATCGGCTCGTAGGCCGAGTTGTGCGGGAGCAGCCAGACATGGCCGTCCTCGCGCTTGAAGCGCTTCACCGTGGCCTCGCCGTCGAGCATCGCGGCCACGATGTCGCCGTTCTCCGCGACCGGCTGACGACGGACCGTGACCCAGTCGCCGTCGCAGATGGCGGCCTCGATCATCGAGTCGCCGATCACCTTGAGCACGAACAGCTCGCCGTCACCGACCAGTTGCCGGGGCAGCGGAAAGACGTCCTCGACGGACTCCTCCGCGAGGATCGGGCCACCGGCCGCGATGCGTCCGATCAGCGGAACGTACGACGCGGCCGGCTTGCCCGTAGTGTCGGCGGGCTGCACGGAGGCGGCCTGGTCGGAGCCGCGCACCTCGTACGCGCGCGGGCGGTGCGGGTCGCGGCGCAGGAAGCCCTTGCGCTCCAGTGCCATCAGCTGATGGGCGACGGAGGACGTGCTGGAGAGGCCGACGGCCTGGCCGATCTCTCGCATCGACGGCGGGTAGCCCCGGCGCTGGACCGAGTCCCGGATGACCTCGATCACCCGGCGTTGGCGGTCGGTGAGTCCCGAGCTGTCCGCCCTGATCCCTGGAGGTCGGCCCGGCATGGAGCGCTTGGCCCCCTCGGGATTCGTGGCTTCGTTCATCACGTGCACCGGATCGATCCGCCCCGGGGAGCGGTCCTGGGCGGTGATGGCGGCACTGTCTGCGGTGGTGGTCACGTCGGCCCCTCTCGATGGTCTCCCTGCTGGACAACGGTAGTTGCTTTCGAAAGGTTGCGCCAAACACACGTTCGAGTGAAAAAACGTGGTTTGCCTGACGTGATCAGGTGTCCAGGTGTATTGACCCACGGTGTTCGACGGGCGTGAGGGTCCATTGCTGTACCCTTCACCGCCGGGGTGGTGGCCTCGCGGGCTGTGGCCCCAGTCTGCCATCGGGTGTTCCGTCGGACGGGGCGCGGTCCTCATCTGCGCGGGAGTCCCACCTCCCCTCCCCGCGGCGCCCACGGTATCTCCGCACGCGCCGCGTCGGCACCGCCGTGTGCACGCGCGCGCGTGACGTGTCGCCCCGCCTCCGGAGCTCGCGGGCGTCCCTCTGCCGGGTCCGCGGGCGTCCCGCCGCCCTGGTTCGCGGACGTTCCGGCGCCCGGCTTCGCGGATGCGTACGTTCCGGCTTTGCGGCCGTGAGGGCGCGGCCGGGCCGGCGCGGCCCCGTGGGCGGACCGCGCGCGAGGCCGGGAGCGAGCCGCGGGGCGGCTTCGGCGAGGGTCTCGGCCGGGCGCGGTCCGGTTCGCCGAGGTGAACGGCCGGGCGCCGCCCACTGGTGCAAGCGCGACACGCGTGAAGGTATGGATGTGTGAGCCAATCCCCATATCTAGTGGTTGGATTGCATCAGTGGCCCACAAGTTGTGGTCCCCCCGGTCTTGAGACCGGTGGTGATCGCCTATGCTTGGGGCTGCTTCGAGGGGCCTGAAGGGCCTCGTGAGGCCATAGAGTCTGCCGTGAGGAGGGTTGGAGTCCCATGCACTGCCCCTTCTGCAGGCACCCCGACAGCCGCGTCGTCGACAGCCGTACGACCGACGACGGCACGTCGATCCGCAGGCGCCGCCAGTGCCCTGACTGCTCCCGTCGGTTCACGACCGTGGAGACCTGCTCGCTGATGGTGGTCAAGCGGTCCGGGGTCACCGAACCGTTCAGCCGCACCAAGATCATCAACGGCGTGCGCAAGGCGTGCCAGGGGCGGCCCGTCACCGAGGACGCGCTCGCCCAGCTCGGCCAGCGGGTCGAGGAGGCGGTGCGGGCCACCGGGAGTGCCGAGCTGACCAGTCACGACGTGGGGCTGGCCATACTCGGCCCGCTCCAGGAACTGGACCTCGTCGCCTACCTGCGGTTCGCCTCGGTCTACCGGGCGTTCGACTCGCTCGAGGACTTCGAGGCCGCGATCGCGGAACTCAGGGCGGAGACGGGACGGCCCGGCGGTGACGGCGACGGGGCCGGCACGGGGAGCCGGGAAGACGGCCGCGGGCCCGGGGTGACCGCGCAGGTCCCCGAACCCGCGGGCGCCGCCGACTGACAGGCGGGCCGGCCCGGGAGCGAGGAGCCGGGGCCGGCCGGACGGCGGCGGAGAAGAGACCTGTCGCGGGCGCGGCGAGAGGGCCCGCGACACCAGACAGAACACCGTGCCACGGAACATCGGGGCACTTCAGGGCGTTTTCGCCCGTATCAGGGAGGCGGCATGACAGAGACGGCGAGCGGTCCGGCACGGAGTTCCCGCGCCAAGGGCACCAAGGCGAGCAGGGGACTCCGCGTCGAGCGCATCCACACCACCCCCGGGGTCCACCCCTACGACGAGGTGGCCTGGGAGCGTCGTGACGTCGTCATGACCAATTGGCGCGACGGCTCGGTCAACTTCGAGCAGCGCGGCGTCGAGTTCCCCGACTTCTGGTCGGTGAACGCGGTCAACATCGTCACCAGCAAGTACTTCCGGGGCGCCGTCGGCACCCCGCAGCGCGAGACCAGCCTCAAGCAGCTGATCGACCGCATCGTGAAGACGTACCGGAAGGCCGGTGAGGAGTACAAGTACTTCGCCTCGCCCGCCGACGCCGAGATCTTCGAGCACGAGCTGGCCTACGCCCTCCTGCACCAGATCTTCAGCTTCAACAGCCCCGTCTGGTTCAACGTGGGCACGCCCCAGCCGCAGCAGGTCTCCGCCTGCTTCATCCTGTCCGTCGACGACTCCATGGAGTCGATCCTCGACTGGTACAAGGAAGAGGGCATGATCTTCAAGGGCGGCTCCGGCGCCGGCCTGAACCTCTCCCGCATCCGCTCTTCCAAGGAGCTGCTCTCCTCGGGCGGCAACGCCTCCGGCCCGGTCTCCTTCATGCGGGGCGCCGACGCCTCCGCCGGCACGATCAAGTCCGGCGGTGCCACCCGCCGCGCCGCCAAGATGGTCATCCTGGACGTCGACCACCCCGACGTCGAGGACTTCATCCAGACCAAGGTCTCGGAGGAGGAGAAGATCCGCGCCCTGCGCGACGCGGGCTTCGACATGGACCTGGGCGGCGACGACATCACGTCCGTCCAGTACCAGAACGCCAACAACTCGGTCCGTGTGAACGACGAGTTCATGAAGGCGGTCGAGCAGGGCGGCAAGTTCGGCCTGCGGGCCCGGATGACCGGCGAGGTCATCGAGGAGGTCGAGGCCAAGAGCCTCTTCCGCAAGATGGCCGAGGCGGCCTGGGCGTGTGCCGACCCGGGCATCCAGTACGACGACACCATCAACCACTGGCACACCTGCCCGGAGTCCGGCCGGATCAACGGCTCGAACCCCTGCAGCGAGTACATGCACCTGGACAACACGTCCTGCAACCTGGCCTCGCTGAACCTGATGAAGTTCCTGAAGGACGACGGCAAGGGCAACCAGTCCTTCGAGGCCGACCGCTTCCAGAAGGTCGTCGAGCTGGTCATCACCGCGATGGACATCTCGATCTGCTTCGCGGACTTCCCGACCCAGAAGATCGGCGAGAACACCCGCGCCTTCCGCCAGCTCGGCATCGGCTACGCCAACCTCGGCGCCCTGCTGATGGCGACCGGCCACGCCTACGACTCCGACGGCGGCCGTTCCCTCGCCGGCGCCATCACCTCCCTGATGACGGGCACCGCCTACCGCCGCTCCGCGGAGCTGGCCGCGGTCGTCGGCCCGTACGACGGCTACGCCCGCAACGCCGACGCCCACCAGCGCGTCATGAGGCAGCACGCCGACGCCAACGGCGCGGCCGTGCGCATGGACGACCTGGACACCCCGGTGTGGGCCGCCGCCACCGAGGCCTGGCAGGACGTGCTGCGCCTCGGCGAGAAGAACGGTTTCCGTAACTCCCAGGCGTCCGTCCTCGCCCCGACCGGCACCATCGGCCTGGCGATGTCCTGCGACACCACCGGTGTCGAGCCCGACCTCGCGCTGGTCAAGTTCAAGAAGCTGGTCGGCGGCGGCTCGATGCAGATCGTCAACGGCACCGTGCCGCAGGCCCTGCGCCGCCTGGGTTACCAGGAGGAGCAGATCGAGGCGATCGTCGCCCACATCGCCGAGCACGGCAATGTGATCGACGCCCCCTCCCTCAAGCCCGAGCACTACGAGGTGTTCGACTGCGCCATGGGCGAGCGGGCCATCTCCCCGATGGGCCACGTCCGCATGATGGCCGCGATCCAGCCGTGGATCTCCGGCGCCATCTCCAAGACGGTCAACATGCCGGAGTCGGCGACCGTCGAGGAGGTCGAGGAGATCTACTTCGAGGCCTGGAAACTCGGCGTCAAGGCGCTGGCGATCTACCGCGACAACTGCAAGGTCGGCCAGCCGCTCTCCGCCAAGACGAAGGACGTCAAGGAGGAGAAGACCGAGGCCCCCGCGGCCGTCGAGACCAAGGTCGAGAAGGTCGTCGAGTACCGTCCGGTCCGCAAGCGCCTCCCGAAGGGACGCCCCGGCATCACCACGTCCTTCACCGTCGGCGGCGCCGAGGGCTACATGACCGCCAACTCCTACCCGGACGACGGTCTCGGCGAGGTCTTCCTCAAGATGTCCAAGCAGGGCTCGACCCTCGCGGGCATGATGGACGCCTTCTCCATCGCGGTCTCCGTCGGCCTCCAGTACGGCGTGCCGCTGGAGACGTACGTCTCGAAGTTCACCAACATGCGCTTCGAGCCGGCCGGCATGACCGACGACCCGGACGTGCGGATGGCGCAGTCGATCGTCGACTACATCTTCCGCCGCCTGGCGCTGGACTTCCTGCCCTTCGAGACGCGTTCCGCGCTCGGCATCCACTCCGCCGAGGAGCGCCAGCGTCACCTGGAGACCGGTTCCTACGAGCCGTCGGACGACGAGGTCGACGTGGAGGGCCTGGCCCAGTCGGCGCCGCGCGCCCAGGAGCTGAAGGCGGTGGCCACGCCGAAGGCCGGGGCCGAGGCGGCCAAGCCCGCGCCGAAGCAGGCGCACACCAGCGCCGAGCTGGTGGAGATGCAGCTGGGCATCCAGGCCGACGCCCCGCTGTGCTTCTCCTGCGGCACGAAGATGCAGCGGGCCGGTTCCTGCTACATCTGCGAGGGCTGCGGCTCGACCAGCGGCTGCAGCTGACGCGTAGGACCCCATGAGCAAGGGGCGGTGGCCATGGCCACCGCCCCTTGCCCATGGCCCGGTGCCCGTCAGGGCCGCCGCACCGCTCCCATGGCCCTGGGGAAGTCGACGGGATCGTCCTCGTAGCCGTGCACGCCGGCACGGAACTCCCACGCCCCGTCCTCGTCCCGGACGAACTCCGCGACCGTGGCCGCCGTCGCCCCCAGGACGTTCCCGAAGTCGGTCGAGGCGAGCTCGGTGTAACCCTCACGGATGCGCAGGCCCGGGTGGGTCACGCCGACGAAGGTCCGCCGGCCGGCACGCTGCTGTATGACCACACCGACCACCACGCGCGCGTACCGGGTGTCGAGCCGTTCCAGTTCCAGCGTCATGACCTCGTCGAAGCCGAAGCCCTTGCCGTCCTGGCTGTCCCGGTTGAGATAGATGGTGCCGTCGGGGGAACGGCTGTCGAAGTGCACCACGTAGGAGGGATCGCCGTACGGATCGCCCGCCGGGTAGGTCGCGGCGACCAAGTCCAGATCGGCCGGCGGCTCACCCGCCGGGTTCGGGTCCCACCTCAGGGCGACCTCGACCTTGCGGATCCCCTTGCTGAGGCCGTTCACTCACTTCCCCTTCCCAGTAGCCCGTCCTGCCCGTCCACCCCAACTGCCGGACAGTGACGGCCGGTTGTCCATCCTGCCACGCATGCCGGTGCGCGGGCGGAAAGCGGACCTCGCAAGGATGACCGGGGCCGCCTTCCCTGGCCTTACCATGGCGCGGTGCTGGTCAAGTGGATTCGCTGCACCGTGGTGGACCGCCGCGGGTTCGAGCGGGGGCAGCGGAAGTGGGCGGGGCTTCCGGGGGAGCCGGGTTTTCGCGGACAGGGCGGAGGCTGGAGCCGGATACGTCCGGGTGTGGCACACGTGTTCACCTTCTGGGAGAGCCGCACCTTCTACGACTCCTTCATGGCCCGCTCCCACGACCGGCTCGCCGCCGCCCAGTCGGGCACCTTCAAGGACACCAGGACCAGGCTCTTCGACCACCGCTTCGACGTGAAGACCGGCTTCGAACCGCGTTTCACGGACGCCGATCTGGTGCGGGTGGCCCTCTGCCGGGTGCGCGAGGAGCGCGCCGAGCACTTCGTCCTGATGCAGGAGAAGGTGTGGAACCCCGCGATGGCCGGCTCGCCCGGCATGGTCCGCGGCCTGTTCGGCGAGGCGCCGGGCAACGAGTACCTGGTGCTGTCGATGTGGGAGGCCGCCGCCGAGCACGGCAAGTACCGCACCGAACGGGTGGAGCGGCTCGCCCTGCGCGCCCAGACGGAGGCCGACATCGAGGCTCTCACCGGGGACATCGTGGAGCTGGAACCGTCCTGGACCGTGTGAAGCGGGGGTGGCGACGGTGTGATCTACGCCGTAAGGAGCCCGGCCGGGTGCTCGGCGGCGGTCGCCGCGATCTAGGGTTTTGGCATGGCACGACCACGGCGCATCGTCCTTGTCCGGCACGGCGAGTCAACGGGCAACGTTGACGACTCCGTGTACGAGCGTGAGCCCGACCACGCGCTGGGCCTGACCGACCAGGGCCGGCGGGAGGCCGAACGGGCGGGTGAGCAGCTGCGCGAGGTGTTCGGCCGCGAGCGGGTCAGCGTCTACGTCTCCCCCTACCGGCGCACGCACGAGACACTGCGCGCCTTCCGCCTCGACCCCGCTCTCATACGCGTCAGGGAGGAGCCCCGGCTGCGTGAGCAGGACTGGGGGAACTGGCAGGACCGCGAGGACGTCCGCCTGCAGAAGGCGTACCGGGACGCCTACGGCCACTTCTTCTACCGCTTCGCCCAGGGCGAGTCCGGCGCCGACGTGTACGACCGGGTGGGCGGCTTCCTGGAGAGCCTCTTCCGCAGCTTCGAGGCCCCCGACCACCCGCCCAACGTGCTGCTGGTGACGCACGGCCTGGCCATGCGGCTGTTCTGCATGCGGTGGTTCCACTGGACGGTCGCGGAGTTCGAGTCGCTGTCCAATCCGGGTAACGGCGAGATACGGATGCTCGTTCTCGGTGAAGACGGCAAGTACCGGCTCGACCGGCCGTTCGACCGCTGGCGGGACCCGGAGCCGTACTGGATGAACGGATGACTGGATGGGGTGGCGGGCCATGACCGCACGATCTCCTGCCGAGGGACGTCCCGCGTCCACCGCGGAGCGCCTGGAGCGCGCCCTGGCCAGTCTGCGCGGACTGGCGGTGGGCGACGCGCTCGGCTCGCAGTACTTCGTACCCGTCAACCACCCCCTGCTGAAGCGGCGCGAGGTACCGCCCGGCACCTGGCAGTGGACGGACGACACGGAGATGGCCTGCTCGGTGGTGGCCGTACTCGCCGCTCACCAGCGCATCGACCAGGACGCGCTGGCGCGCTCCTTCGCGGAGCGCCATGACTTCGACCGTGGCTACGGCCCCGCGGTCAACCGGCTCCTGCGGCTGGTCCGCGAGGGCGGTGACTGGCGGGAACTCGCCGCCGCGCTCTTCGACGGACAGGGCTCCTGGGGCAACGGCGCCGCGATGCGCGTCGCCCCGCTGGGCGCCTGGTACGCGGACGACCCCGAGCAGGCCACGCATCAGGCGGAGATCTCCGCCTACCCCACGCACCAGCACCGGGAAGCGGTGGTCGGGGCCATGGCCGTGGCCGCTGCCGCCGCCCTGGCCGCGGCGCCCGGCGGCTCCCCGGGCGCCGAGGGGCTCCTCGACGGGGTCATCGCGCTCGTGCCGGGCAGGAGCGCGGTCGGCGCGGGACTGCGCCGTGCCCGGGACATGCTCGACTACGGGGACGCTGCCACCGTGGCGGCGGTCCTGGGCTGCGGCCGGCGTACCACCGCTCACGACACGGTTCCGTTCGCTCTCTGGTCGGCGGCCCGGTCCCTCGGAGACTACGAGCGGGGCTTCTGGACGACGGCCCAGGTCGGTGGGGACGTGGACACGACCTGCGCCATCGTGGGCGGCGTGATCGCCGCGGGACGGACCGGGGCCCCGCCCCCGGCCTGGGCGGAACGGACGGAAGCGCTGCCGGAGTGGATGACGCCGACGGCCTGAGCCGTGACGCCGGTGACTCTTCGCGCATGACGGGAACTCTCCGTGACCGGCCGCTCGTTGTCGCGACAAGTGCTGTGTGAGGCGTCAGGCCGCGCACGGCTCACCCGAGTGCCGGGAGGGGGGCGGTCATGGAGTTCCTGTCGGTCGTGGCCGTGTGGGCGGTGGTCCTGTCGGTCGTGGCCGTGTCGGCCGTGGTCACGTCCGTGCTCGTCGTGTCCGCGCTGGGTATACGGGCCCCGGACGGGTCCGCTCACGCCGTCTCGCCGGGCGCGCTGGTCCGGTTGCCGCGCGCACTGCCGCTGTCCGGTGCGCGGCGGGCGGGGGACCCATGCTCGCGGGCGGCACCGAAGGCGGCGGAGCCGTGGGGCACGGCTGCCGCGGGCCGGCGAGGCGGCCGTCGGCGGGCTGAGGGGCACAGACCTGCCGACCGGCCCCGGCCGGCCCGCGGCGCCGTCTCCTCATCCGACGCCGGGTCCGGCGGTGCCGGACAGGGCCTCCAGGTCGCTCTTGCGGACCCGGATCACCAGCCAGGCCGTGGCCAGGGCAAGCACGGCCATCGCGGCGGCGGGGATGAACGCAGCGGAGATGCCCTGCGCCAGTACGTCGTGCCCCCAGGGCGCGGGAAGCTGCTGCGTCCGGGCGAACTCGGCCTTCTGCTCCGGCGAACTGTCGGCGAGGAAGCCCGGCAGTTGCTTCTCCGCCTCGTTCCTGCTCGCCGTGCCGAACACGGTCGTCAGGATGGACAGCCCGAGTGCTCCGCCGACCTGCTGCATGGCGTTGAGCAGGCCGGAGGCCGCGCCCGCCTCGTGCTGGGCGACGCCGGAGACCGCAGTGAGCGTCAGCGTGACGAAGTTCAGCCCCATGCCGAAGCCGAAGACGAGCATGGGGCCCAGCACCCCGCCCGCGTACGAGCTGTCGGAGCTGATGAGCGCCTGCCAGGCCAGCCCGGTCGCCGCCAGCGCCGAGCCGGCGATCATGAACGGCTTGGGGCCGAACACGGGGAGGAAACGCTGGGACAGACCGGCGCCCAGCGCGATCACCACGGTGACGGGCAGGAAGGCGAGCCCGGCCTCGATGGGGCTGTAGCCCAGTACGTTCTGGACGAACAGCACGATGTAGAAGAACATCCCGAACATCGCGGCGGCCAGACTCAGCATGATCACATAGGTGCCGGAGCGGTTGCGGTCGGTGAACATCCGCAGCGGGGTGATCGGTTCCCGGGCCCGGGACTCGATGCGTACGAACGCCAGCAGCAGGATCGCGGCGGCCCCGAAGGAGCCGATGGTCAGGCTGTCCCGCCAGCCCTCGTCCGCGGCCCGGATGAAGCCGTACACCAGGGTCGCCATGCCCGCCGTGGAGGTCACCGCGCCGGCGATGTCGAAGCGGCCGGAGTGCCGTTCGGACTCGTTGATGTACAGGGGTGCGAGGGCGGCTATCAGCAGGCCGATGGGCACGTTGACGAAGAGCACCCAGCGCCAGTCGAGCCACTCGGTGAGCATGCCGCCCGCCAGCAGGCCTATGGCGCCGCCTCCCGCGGAGACGGCGGCGAAGACACCGAAGGCGCGGTTGCGCTCCGGGCCCTCGGCGAACGTCGTGGTGATGAGGGCCAGGGAGGTCGGGGACGCGATCGCGCCCCCCATGCCCTGAAGCACCCGCGCGGCCAGCAACTGCCAGGGCTCCTGGGCGAATCCACCGAGCAGCGAGGCGAAGGTGAAGACCAGGATGCCGGTCATGAAGACCCGGCGGCGGCCGAGGATGTCACCGGCACGGCCGCCGAGGAGCAGCAGGCCGCCGAAGGTGAGCGTGTAGGAACTGACGACCCAGGTGAGGTCGGTGGTGCTGAAGCGCAGAGCTTCTTGAATGTGCGGGAGAGCGATGTTCACAATCGTCGCGTCGAGTACCACCATGAGTTGGCAGGCCGCGATGACGGTGAGCGCGATGCCGGGACGCCGGTTCCTGCGGGCCGGGCCCGGCTTCTGGTCTTGGATCAACGGAGAGGCTGTCACTGTGAATCCCCCACGAGAGCCGTAGTGAACGTTGGCGTTCACTGCCATGTCGACCGTAGTGACTCCCGGACAGTGAACGCAACCGTTCACTGTCGACGATGTCGTGTGCCCCGCCCTCGCTCCCCGTCTCTACCCCGCTCGCGATCCGGTCCCCTCGCGGCCATGCGGCGCGTCCCCACCCCGATCCCCGCTTCGTATGCCTCTGGAGGCAGCAGGAATGACTACTTCGCACTGGGAGGCCGCCTCCGCTCAGGCGGTCTCCCGCCGACGTGGAGCCGTGCTCGAACGCGCGATCCTCGACGCGGCGCTGGAGCAGCTCGGCACGGTCGGCTGGAACGGGCTGACGATGGAGGGGGTGGCCGCCGGCGCCCAGACCGGCAAGGCCGCCGTCTACCGGCGATGGCCGTCCAAGGAGGACCTCGTCGCGGACGCGCTGCGGTCCGGGCTGCCGCGTTTCGACACCGCGCCGGACCTGGGGGATGTGCGTGAGGATCTCCTCTCCCTGTGCCGCAGGGCGCGCGACGCCATGTTCTCCCGGTCCGGGTTCGCCCTGCGCTCGGTCATTCACGAGTGCGACACCTTGCAGGCGGAACGCTTCCACGCCGTGATCGTGGAAGGGGTGATCGAGCCGACCATGGCATTGCTCCGAGAGGTGATCAACCGTGGTATCGAGCGAAAAGAGGTGCGCTCCGACGCGGCGAACAGCTATGTCTTCGACGCTGTCCCGGCCATGATGATGTACCGCTCAAAAGTGTGCGGTTGCGAATGGACGGACTCGGAGATCGAGGAGATGGTCGACCAGTTGATGGTCCCGCTGCTGCGCCCTCTCGGTTCCTGACGGTGTGCGGGGGAGGGCCCGGGGCCGTTGAGGGAACCGGGGTGCCGGCGGCGGTTCGGGGCGGCGTACGCTATGAGCGCCATGCCGTACGAACCACCCACCCACGCCGTTGAGCGCTCTCTTCGCGCCACGACCGGAGCGAAGACCGTTGCCGGTGTCGACGAGGTGGGGCGTGGCGCGTGGGCCGGCCCCGTCACCGTCTGCGCGGCCGTCACCGGCCTGCGCCGGCCCCCGGAGGGTCTCACCGATTCCAAACTGCTCACCGTCAAGCGACGGGGCGAGCTGGCCGAAGTGCTGCGGACCTGGGTGACGTCGTACGCCCTGGGACACGCCTCCCCCGAGGAGATCGACCGCCTGGGGATGACGGCCGCGCTGCGTCTCGCGGCGGTCCGCGCCCTGGAGGCCCTGCCGGTCCGTCCCGACGCGGTCATCCTCGACGGCAAGCACGACTACCTCGGGGCGCCCTGGCGGGTACGCACGGTGATCAAGGGGGATCGGTCGTGCGTGGCGGTCGCGGCGGCCTCGGTGATCGCCAAGGTCCAGCGCGACAAAATGATGGCCGAACTGGGTATCGACCATGCAGACTTCGGTTTTGCGGACAACGCCGGGTATCCGTCGCCCGTGCACAAGGCCGCACTGGCGGAGCGGGGCCCCACCCCGTACCACCGGATGTCGTGGGCGTATCTTGATGCGCTGCCCCAGTGGCGGCACCTCAAGAAGGCCCGCGGCCTGGCGGAGGGAAGCGTTCCGGAGATCGAGGGTCAGCTCGGTTTCGATTTCTGACGCCGCCGTCCGTGCGTATGTGCCACCCGCTGGCGCGAACCGCACCAACGTTTGATAAAAATCAACTCATGCCTCTCATTCCCGAGGAGCCTCAGATTCACGAGAGTGCCCAGGGTCCCCGCGCCACTCCGGCCAGCGGCCGTACCGCGCCGACCCCCCGCCCCGTTCCCGGTCCCCGCCCCGCGGCCCCGCCGCGCCCCGGGCGTCCCGGCCCGGTCCGTCCCGCACCCCCGGCGCAGCGCACGTCACGTGACGCGGCCGCGGCCAAGCCGGGTCCGTCGGGTTCCGCCGGCCCCTCGGCGGCCCGTCCCGCGGCTTCGGCCGCCCCGCAGATCCAGTTGATCCCGGCTTCGGTCGAAGGCGCCCTCGACGCCGCCGAGGAAGCCGTGGACCTGCTGCTGGACTCGGGTCGCGCCCCCGGTGACGTGCTGGTGCTCACCACCGGCGAGTCACATCCGTGGGCCGCCCACGAACTGTCCTTCGGCGACGCCTCCTACTGGGCTCAGCACGACGCGGGCGATGACGTCTTCTACGCCGACGCGGCCGTCGCGGACCGTGCCGCGGCCCGGCCCGTGGTCGTCGTGGCGGTCAACGGTGGTTCCGAGGCCGCTGCCGCCACCGCGTTGTCGCTGGCCCACGCGCGTGCCGGTGCCCTGCTGATCGTCTGCGGCGACCCGCAGCGGATCAACGCGGTGCTGGGCGCGAAGGCCTGAGCCGGCTCCCTCGCGCCGGGTCCGCGCCGGAGTGACGAAGGAGCCGCCGTACGACATCCGTACGGCGGCGGCTTTCGTCTGTCCGGGGCGGGCGGGGCAGGCTCTGCGGCATCACGTGACGCGGTGACGCCGACGTCCGGTGCCCCGTGGGTGCCGGGGTGTTCGTCTCCCTCCGCGGTCCGGCCGGTCCGGACGCGCGCCGTGCCGGGTGTGAGGGGGGGGGAGCGGGGCCTCCGACGTGGCGACGGGCTCCGGAGTCGAAGCCGAATGGGGGCGGCGTCCGCCCCGGCCCTCGCCGAACCCCTGCCATCCG